>JAVHLK010000009.1 GCA_031082285.1 Desulfomonilaceae bacterium | reverse complement strand
TCCTAGAAGCCCTTCATCATCTCGCCGAGCATCGTGGGAATCTCTATGCGGCCGGTCGGAGCAAGAATGCGGCTTGCGTAATCCGTGGCATAGTCCTTCTTGAGCGTTCGCACCAGTCGCCGGAACTCGGAAGAATCGATGCACCTTGCCACGGTTTCCAGTGTTCGGGCCGTGCATTCCGCAAGTAATCTCGGCCCGGATCCTATTACGAGCCTCCACCCTTGGGTAATGGGCACTCCAAGCGTCTCCATTCCGGGAATACATTCTTCCTTGACCCATCGATAATGGTCTTCTTCCTTTCCCGGAACCACATTGTAATACTGGTTGAATTTCCAGGCTCCGGTTTGGATCTTGTACGGTCCTTCTCGAACTTTGCCGCTCGATACCCAGAGCTTGCTCGCATAGTTGCATATCAGGGTCATGAGTTTCCCGGACGCCGTCCGGTACTCTTCGGTCGCGAGAATCTCCCGCAGCCGATCGCTTTCGTCCACGGTAGCGACCACCACGATGCGGGGGCCTTCGCCGACCGCGACATAGTAGCCTCCCAGAAGCTTGATCCCGAGTCTTTGTGCCATAGGCATGTAGTGCCTGGTCACGAAGTCGGAGTACTCATCGAATTTACCCGGGAGGACGTCCCAATACTGGGTGAAGAGTATGTCCATGGCATTCTCCGCGTGCGGATAGTCCCGCTTACACCGAGCGAGCCGAGAGATCGACGGACGCCCGCTCGGAGGCCTTAAGGCGTGGTCACATCCTGAAGACTCTCGTCATCAGTTCCGCGAGGTATTCCGATTCATTGTGCTTGGGTTTGGAATACTTGGCCGGTCTGGTCTGCACCCAGAACAGATTGTCCGGAAACGGTAGATCACAGTCCAGAACCCATTCCATATCCTGAGGCAGTTCGAAGTGAGCCTCGACGTCCTTGGAGATTCGCACGATCTCATAAAGCTCGGTTTCGTCCAAACACGGTTTGCACCTCATCTCATCAGGAACGTCCGCCACGCACGTACCGGTCGAGGAATAGCAGACCATCTTGTTCTTTTCTCCGAGGGTGCATTCGTACGCGCCGATTTCCTTGTCCACAATAAACTGATCGGGAGTGATTTCTCCGCTCACTACGCTCTCACCCAGTCCCCAGTTGCCCTCCACGACCACCTTGGATGTGTCGCCGGTGGTGGGGAGTACCGTAAGACAGACTCCCGCGCACTTGGCGTTGACCATCTTGAGGACCGCCACACCTATGGGTGCCTTCTCCATTTGCATGCCCTTTTCCAGGCGGTATGCGATGGCACGTGTGGTGAACGCGCTTCCCCAGACCTGCACCACCTTTCGTGCCAACCGGTCCGTCCCCGACACGTTAAGGTATGTCTCCATCTGACCGGGCATGCTCACGGCGCCGCTGGATCGAACTGCAACGGAAACCTCGTCCGTGCCCACCCTCCGGCAGAGATCCGCATAGTGGCGGTACAGTTCCGTCTTCATCGCTTCGGGCATAGGTTTGGCTTCTATGTACGCTCGAATTGCCCTGCTCGCCTCCACCTGCTTGCCGACCTGATTCAGGTGATTTCGATTGTCGTGAACATAGCGCCTGATCTCTTCACCGGCACCGCTCTCTTCCATAAACCTCTCATAGCCGTCCACTGAAATTGCAAATCCCGGGGGAACCTTCATGCCCAAAGCGGTCATTTCTCCGAGGTTGGCGCACTTCTTTCCCACCAGATCGTTGTGGGCGCCGGACAGCTCCTCGTACCAGTAGATCCATTTCCGTCCCATCGCGGCCTCATCCCCTTCCCGGTCGAAAACTGGGGTCAGGTCTTGCTTCTTGAATCACCACAGCACCGTGCTCTATCCTGATTCAAGACGCAAGACCTGACCCCAGTAGAGCTCGTTTACTTGTCCAGGATGTAAACGGTGCCCAGGTTGGCGTCGACTTTGATCCTCTGACCCGATTTGATTTTCGCGGTCCCTTCGAAGACGTTCATGACCACCGGGATGCCGTACTCCCGTCCGACAATCGCCGCATGGGACAAGCTTGCCCCACGGTCTACCACGACGCCTTGGATCATCGAAAAGACCGGAGTCCAACTTGGTGATGTGCTGGCGGCAACGAGGATGTCGCCTTCTTGAACCAGGTGGAGTTCGTCTTCCGTCATAATGACGCGGGCCGTTCCCTCGGCAACGCCGGGAGAGCCGCACGTCCCATACAGATCGGCCTTCAGTTCCGGTCGCACTTGGGGCATGGACCCGACAACGACTTTGAGGGCGATCGGGTCGTTGGATTGCACCAGTACGCCCATGGCTTGATCCAAATCAAATCCGTCCTTGAGTATTGCCGGAGGATTGGGCTCTTTTTGCCACTCTTCCCACTCAGCCTTTCTCCTCTCCACGATGTACCGCAGATCGAATTGATCGGGGCTGATCCCCGCTCTACGAATCTCGTCAGGCATGAGAAAGAAGACGTCTTCAGGGTCATCGATCGCTCCAAGCTTGGTGAATCGCCTTCCCAGACCCAGCGCGCTTCTTCTCATCATCGCGTGGGTATACAGGTCCAGATAGTGATCGTGCTCTTCACTGAATACGCCGCTCTTCTGGGCAAGGCGCATGAGCTGCTCAAACCATCCCTTCTGCTCTGCCGGTACCTTGGCGAGGATTTCCTTCTCCGCTTGCTCTCGCTTTTCCGTCAACTTGCCGCGCTCCTCATCCAGGTTGAATCCTCCGCCCTTTTGCAGAAACTGTTTGACCATGCCTAAGGCCGGTGCGGGGTCCTCCACCCAAGTCGGTAGGTTGATCTCCGACATGCGCTGCATTCGCCAGCCGTCTTCATTCATGAACTCCATGAAATCGTTCATGAAAGCCTTGCCGGTCCCGTCGCTCTCGAGCTGCTCGCGGATCCGGCCCGGCTCCGTGTCGAGGATGATGCGATCGAGCTGATCTCTTGCCGCACGCTGAGAGAACTCCCAGAGGCGTTTGTCCACCTGAAACACTTTGTTGTCGAAACCGGACACCACCTGGTGAAACAACGGCGAGGTATCGTCGATTCCGGCAAGGTCTCGGCACATGTTTTCGAAGAGGATGTACGCGGTGTACGTTCCGTACATCATGTACATGTGGATCTCCCACATTCGCCTGCACGTGTCGATGGTTTCTTCGAAATTATCCAACAGTTCGATGTTGCTCGCGGTGTCGATGTCCAGGGACTTCAGATTGTCGTAACGTCCCAGGATTTCCTTGATAAAACCACCCCACAGCCCGTCGTAGTCTTGAATGAAGGGCAGGATGGCCTTGCGAAACTCAACCTCGCGCCTCCGCTTCTCTTCCTCACTCTTGACCAGGAGGAGCGTGAGGTATCCCCCGCCCCGCATGAAGCGCCAATCCCATCCTTTGACCGTGGGAAGGCTCAACTTTTCCGCACCCCATTGCATTCCGTGACGACAGAAATTCACCCAGAACCAGCCGAACATGGGAGTCCACGGCGGCACGGAATGGGTGGCATCGAGAAACCACGCGGGAGATTGCTCCAGATCTCGCTCAGGATCAAACTCCAACCCCGGGACCACATCATACATCTTCATGGCCTGCTCCTCTTTATTGTTGGTTGAGTGGTTATGTGGTTGTGATGACTCCGTGAAAATGCGTCCCTGCTCTTCTATGAAGAATGGATCACCGGGCCGAACAGGACCCGGCGCCCCGTGAACTAATGACGGCATTCACCCGCGCGGCTCGGAATTACGGCGCACCGGAAAAACTCAAGGCCTAAGACGCCGGTTCTCAGTCCCGGGATACCACAGCATTCTCCAGGCCAGGCTTGCCGCCTCGGAAACGCTCACACGCCCGTGCGTGGAAGCAGGGGCCGGCGAGCGCACTTGTGAGTTACCTTTTGGGCGGCACCTTGGCCGTGTCTATGAACTGATAGTGGTTGACGCTTTTTTCGACTCGATCGTTGTTCTCATACCAACGCTTGCTTCTACGGTTATCGCAATGCTTCGGCGTACCTCAGGAGAGATGAATCTCCCCGCGGGAATCTCCCGGATAGAGCAGAGTTGCTTCGGGTCACCTATGGGGGGGCTTGGGGGGGCGGATGGGTATCTTCCCCACGATTTTTCCGCGTCACGCGGGGTCGTCCTTATTGTCTCCACGGCACTACCACGGAGCACGTGACGACGAGAAGAGGCTTGCATGATGTGTTGCGGCTTATGAGACATGAATAGTGTCAATGCATCGCCCGGCCGCCGTCGACCAGGATGGTTTGACCGGTAATGAAGTCGCTGTCGTCCGATGCAAGAAAAGCGACGATTCCGATAAGGTCTTCCGGTTGTTGCAGCCTCTTCAGAGGCGTGCGAGTCGTGTCGTATTTGTCGACGTCGACCAGGGATCTGCCGGCCTCGGTGTTGGTGAATCCGGGCGCTACCGCATTAATGCAGATTCCGTGGGGTCCCAGTTCGACCGCGAGTGCTCTCGTGAGACCGATTACGCCGCCCTTCGATGCGACGTAGTGAGCAAAGCCGTGGGACCCCGTGAAAAAGACTTCGGAAGCGAGGTTGATTATCTTGCCCTTGCCTTGGGCCTTCATCTGGGGAAACACCGCCTTGGTACACAACCAGGGTCCCTTCACGTTCGTGTTCATCATGCGGTCCCACTGGTCGACCTCGATCTCGGTGAAAGGGGCCCTCTTAACACCGTAAAAGAACGCGGCATTGTTGACCAGGATGTCCACACGGCCGAACTTCTCCACCGCCTGTTCGGCCATGGCCCGCGTGTCCGATTCGCACGAAACGTCCACTTTGGCGATCAGGACTTGACGGCCCAATTCTCTCACATCATTGGCGGTCTGTTCGAGTCCGTCCAGGTCGGCCCGTGTAACGGCCACGATATCGGCCCCATCTTGGGCCAGTCTCTTGCAAAAGGCCCTGCCGAGCCCTTTACCGGCGCCCGTGACCACGGCAACCCGTCCTTCCAGTCGACCCATGGGAAACCTCCCGTCCCGGCGGTTTGTCTGAAAGTCTGCTTCCTTCTCGTTCCCGGGCTCCGCCTGGGAATGCTTATCTTTCCCGCGTCCCGCGGGATGTTCGGCCCGGAGCCCAGGTGGACTTTCGTGATCAGTTGTGATCGCCCCTATCATGGGGGATCGCCATAAGACAATGTTCGCGCTTCCCGCACATGTGACGCCGCAATTCCGAAATCAAGTGCCGGCGTGATGGATCATGTTTCCGTTAGTACGCCCTTCCCTTCTCCTCCCAGATCTTGGGAAGACCGTAGTCTTCGGCAATCACCTTGAAACAGTTATACCCGCTCCCCCTGCCGATGCCCGGGCCGGAATGCGCCGCGGCCGACGCGAGATACAGGTTCTTTACGGGCAGGCGGTAGTGAGCGAGCTCCGGAAAAGGCCTCATTCGGCCCATCTGGGAGGCAATCATGTCCTCTGCGGTCCAGCCACCCTGCGGCATGTTGAGATTCCGCATCTTGGTGTCCATGGGAGTTGTGATGAACGTTCCGATGACGTTGTCTTCCGTCATGTTGGGAGCGTACCACGACCACTGCTCCAACATGATCTTGACGATATCCTTTTTCATCTGAAGCCACTGCTTATCACTGAAAAAGCGGTACGGAGCCGTAAACTGCTCGATCAGGATCGTGTGCTTGCCTTCCGGGGCTCGGGTCCTGTCCCAGATGCTGTCCGGGGCCACAATGGCCATGAGTTTGTCCGGGATGCCCTTCACGAACAATTCGGCCTGATGTCTCGTGGCAAAGTAGTCCGCATCCTTAGGTCCCCAGTTCAGTCTCGGGCACATGCCGATTTCAGGGAAATCCTTGGCCGCAGTGTATGCGGGGAGTTCGTGAAGCGCGAAGTTGCCCCAGAAGAGCTGGGCCCTGTCCTTGAGGACGTTCTTGGCCCGATGGGCAATCTTCTCAGGTACGTTCTCGGCACCGATGAGATTGTGGACCGTCTGTGTCGTATTCAAGTCGCTCACGACCACCTGTCTCGCCGCGATGTGCCGACCGTCTTCCAGCTCGACCCCCACCGCGTTGCCGTTCTCAATAATGGCTCTCTTGACCGGAGTCTCCACCACGAATTCTCCGCCCATGGAGCTGAATGCCCTCTGCAGCGCGTGGGTAATCGCGTGGGTGCCGCCCACGGCAATCGATGCGGGCTCCCAAGAGAGGATCAGTCCCAGGGTGTGCAGGATCTTGTACACGCCGATGCAATCATTGGGGAACACCCCGCTGGAGGTCATACACGACCTCATGAAGAGCGTCCTCAGGTAATCGCTTTCAAACAGATCGTACGCCACCTGTTGAGACGTGTAGAATTGATATTCTCTCGGAATGGGCGCATCGGGATCGTCCATCAGGCGCTCAAACGCATCGGGCACCTCCCAGGGCGTCGGCGGGTTGTACCTCCACTCATGGAACGCCGACCTCCACTTGGTCCGGTACTTCTCCAACAAGTCATAGGCCGTGTCCGCATCCCGCTTGGAGAATCGAGCGATCTGATCGATGGTGTATTGTGCATTCTTCTCGTCAAACTCGGCCTTCCCCGTGTTCATGTCCGTGACTCGCCACGCGGTGAGCCCCATGAAGCTCGTGCCGTCGTCGTAAATCATCCCCTCGCTGTGTTCGGGGTACACGTACACGAGTCCCTTCTCGCGCAGCTTGAAATCCTCGTACGCCGGGTGACCGTAGAATCTGGTCCAGTGAGCGCAGGGGTTTTGGAGAAAACCGGGCAGCGGCAGAGCTTCACCGCATGCACCCCCTCCCAGTTCGTGCTGACGTTCGTACACTACGGTTTGCATTCCGGCATTCTGCAGGTAGCACGCTATGATGGTCCCTTGGTGTCCGCCGCCCACCACGATGGCGTCATAAGTCCTATCAGCCATGGAGAAACCTCCTGATTTTCACGTTGGTCCGATGAAGAAAAGATAAACGGCTTCGCGTGCACTCGGTGACCGTATCCGTCCGACGAATCCCCGGTCTTACGCTGAAGGCACGATTCCGTGCCTTTGCGGCCGTCAGATGGAGATTATGGTCTGTAGGCATGAACGTTGTCTCTCACCATCGAGCTATTTCTTTTCGGGGCTGCTCACGCTCTTGCCGAAACAGACCAACCAGATCGCACGAAAGAGGATGGACGGTTTGAGCAGCAGCTTTGCGAACATCCTCAAGTCATCTCCTCCCACCGTGGCCTTGATGGACCAGTGAACCGGCTCGGTGGCCTCTATGTTGAGCACCATGGCACCGGAGCCGTTTTCTTCGGCTTTTGACAATTCAGCGAAGTGGGCCACCATGGTAGTCTTCCCCAGCCCTGTCGAATTCACTTTCATTTGTCCGCCTCCCTACAGCGTCCCCTTGGCTTTTGCCTTGACGACGCATTCCGGTTCGCCCCACCAGCGATCGATTCCCAGATCGTCCGCTATCTTGTTGGCTGCATTGTATCCCGACCCGAAGGTGATCAGTCCGCCGGGAAAAGTACTGGCACCGCATACATAGAGGTTCCGAACGGGCGTCTCATACTGAGAACACTCTTCGTTCGGCCTGAGAAACCCCATCTGGAGCGGCAAGTACCCTCCCTGTTTGTACGATCCCTTGACCATGTCTGCGAACTTGTTGCCGATGTCAAGCGGCGTCGTGATGTAGTGCCACAGAATGTGCTCCTGAGTGAGGTTCGGCACGTACGCCCGCAGCAACTCAATGCAACGGGCCGCTTCGCGTTCCCGGATTTCGTACCACCGTTCGGCTCCTCCGTCCTTGAGGTCATGCGGCGCATGTAGCGAAATCAGCGCGGTATGCCTGCCGGGAGGGGCCTGTTTCGGGTCGTGGAGCGATGGAAAGCAGCAGTTGAAACCGCCCGGATAGAGTTCTCCTTGGTGAATCGCTTCGTAGTGCTTCACCAGGTCTGCCTGGGACTCGTACCCCACGACGTTAATGAACGCGTTGTTCAGATCCGGGTTGGATTTGGCCGCGGCGAACTGAGGCGCCTCGTCCAAGGCGAGATGAACATGGAACAGACTGGAAGATTCCCATTGCCAGTCTTTGATGCGCGTGACAAAGCGCTCCTCCAGGTTGTCCGATCCTACGTAGTCCAAGAATGTCTGGTACGGATTAAGGCTGCTGGCAACGAATTTCCGGGCCCGATACACCGTGCCGTCATCGAGTTCTACGCCCTTTGCGGATCCGTTCTCCAACAGGATGCGTTTCACCTTGACCGGTGAGATGATCATGCCGCCGTGACGGTACAACACCTTGGTGAACAGGTGAGCCAGATGGTGGGATCCGCCCTTGACCAGCCGGTAGTTGACCGCGCGGTTGATGAGCAATGGAACAAGATAACTGACCCCCTCCAAGTCATGGTGCAGTCCCCACATGCATGAGAGATAAAGGAACAGGCACCGGATTCGGTCGTTCTCGAAGAGGTCGTCGATGATGTCTCGTGGGGTCTTTTCAGTCAGTTCCGTGATCTCCCGTCCAACATCGGTCTGTTGTAGAGTCACCATCTGCTCGAAAGCCGGTTTGGGCATCTCGTACGTGGCCGGTCCGAGGAAATCCTCGGTAAGCACTCGATACCGGTCAGCGATGCGACGATAGGTTTCGGCATCCTTCTGGGAAAACTGCGCCAGCGACGTGCACGTCTTCTCGATGTCTTGATACAGACAGATCGATGTGCCGTCCGCAAACGGCACGGCCATGACCGGATCGGGGAAAGCAAATTCAAGGTCGTAGTCCTGCGTCAAGTACTCATCGAAGTCTTTCAAGGGGGGAGCGTAGTCCACCATGGGCATGTACACCGCATGAGTGTTGTGCAGGAAGCCCGGGAGCGTAACCTGCTCGGTGGCCAACCCGCCGCCGGCTTCGAAGTTCTTTTCCAAGACCAGAATCTTGAGCCCGGCCTTGGCCAGATAAGCCGCGGTGGTCAGTCCGTTCGGTCCGGCTCCCAGAATGACTCCGTCGTATTCTTCAGCCATGTGGTTCCTCCTTGTGGGATGCCGGCGAGGGTGACCCACTGCATGACGTGTTATTCAATCCGTAGAATACCGCGGTAAAATGAACGATCGATGGAGTGTGAAGATGTGATTGCCTTAATGATGATAATGGCGAAATTTTACTTGACATGTCAAAGCAGTAATTCTTATGATGACATAAGAAAAATTTATGCCCTCCCCCCGCCGGAGGTTCTCGATCGTGTCCGGTGATCTCAACCTCACTCAGCTGAAAGCGTTTCATTATGCCGCGACGTGCAGCAGCATTACCCTGGCGGCGGAGAAGCTCTTCATTACCCAGCCGGCAGTGAGCATGCAGATCAAGGCCCTTGAAACGTACTACGGCGTACAGCTTTTTGTGCGCCGAACGAAACGGCTGCAGCTGACCGAGGCCGGCAACGCTCTTTACCACGTCACCAAGAAAATCTTCGGTTTGGTCCGGGAGGCTGAAAGGCTTCTGGAACTGGCGGGGGAGCAGAGGCCGGAAGTCCTCAAGATCGGGAGCACCAAGACTCTCGTCCGTTACGTTTTGGCCCAGTACATCTCGACGTTTCAGAAATCCTATCCGCGGATTCAGATTCAGGTGGACGAGGGCAGTTCGCGGGAAATGGTGCTGAGCGTGCTGAAGAACGAAAACGATCTTGCCATCGTAGGCAGGGTGCCGTACGACGATCGGCTCAAAGTGATCCCGTTTTTTGAGGATGAACTCGTGCTGCTGGCCGCTCCCGGTCATCCTCTGGCCAAGAACCCCGCGGTGTCCATAGAGGACCTCAAGGGTGAGAACCTGATCCTCCGGGAAAAGGGGTCCGGTACGCGTGAGCTTGTCGAGAAGGTTCTCGAGAAGACTTCCCTTGTGTCTTCCGCGTTTATCGAATCCGGAAACGTGGATTTCATCAAGGAACTGGTTCGAATCGGCGATGGAATCACGCTTCTGGCCGGGATGGGCGCGGACGAGCATGTGAATCGGGGAGACCTGCGAATCATCCCTCTCAAAGAAGGCAGCTTCCGCCTCAAGATCGACATCGTTACCAGCAGGGATCGGGAGCTTTCGTCAATAGATGAGGCGTTCCTTAGAGTTCTTCTCGGGGACCGCAAGGAAACGGAGTCGATCCGGGCATATTCCGGAGACCTTGTACCGGTCGAAGAATCCGAGAATTCGGCGAGCGTGTGACCGAGACTGAGTACTCCGTTTCCTAAATACGGTCGCGGATTCCGGCGAGCTGAGATTGCTTCGCTTTGCTCGCAATGACAACCTTTACCATGTCTTTGCGAGGAGCGAAGTCCCGCGCAGAACGCGGGAAAGCAATCTCGACGCGGAAGAAATGTGCGACCGTATTTGTGCCACAGACCCTTAGAACACTCCGCGATTTGTCCCGAGTGGAATTGCCGAGCAGACCCGGCAATGGAACAATACACGTAGAGGAGAATATGGATGGGCATCCACGATTACACGATTTATCACGTATTGAGACGCAACGCCCGCATACACCGGAATCGAACGGCCCTTGTGTTTGAACATGAGCGCGTGACATACGGTGAACTGGTCGACAGGGTCGAATCTTTGTCCTCGGGACTGGTCGGCGCCGGAGTCTTGAAAGGAGACCGCGTGGCGGTCCTGTCACAGAATTGCCTCGAATATGTGTACCTGTACGCCGCGGCGGCCAAGCTGGGTGCAATCCTGCTCCCCATCAACTGGCGCCTGAATGCCGACGAGATTGCCCATGTGCTGTCCGACGGCTCCCCAAGGATCCTCATCGTCGACTCTCAGTACCAGTCCGTGGTCACGCCTCTCCTGTCCGCAGGGTCCGTGTCCATGGAATGCTACGGCATGGATGCGGCAACCGGACCGTTCAGGCCGTTCCAGGATCTCGCTCGCGGCGGTGAAGCCGTGCCCGACGGCGAACCGAGCGACATGGACGGATGGGTCATTATGCATACCGCAGCCGTTCATGGGAAGGCCCGCGGGGCGGTACTCACTCACCGCGGACCGCTGCTTGTCGGGAGTCAACTCGTCAACTGTTTCCGACTCACTCATGAAGATGCCAACATGGTGATGGTACCGTTGTTCCACGCCATGGGACTGATCATGACAGTGAGCGTGATGATTGCCGCGGGTACCAACGTAATTGTCTCACGTTTCGACGTGGATCGGGTCCTGGACAAAATTGCCGAGGAACGCGTGACGGTGTTCGGCGAGTTCGCTCCCATCCTCAAATCTCTTCTGGATAGGGCTTCCGAAACGGGCCGAGACCTGTCGTCCACGCGCCATGTCGTCGGGCTGGACCTTCCGGAGACGATCGAGAGGTACCAGCGAGAGACCGGCGGAACTTTCTGGGCCGCGTACGGGCAATCCGAGACTTCCGGGCTCAGCACGGTCGCGCCCTACTCCGAGAAACCGGGCTCCGCGGGCAGGCCCTTCCACTTCACCGAGGTGGAGATCGTGGATGAGGCGGGAAATAGGACCGCACCGGGAACATCGGGAGAGATCGTCACCCGCGGGCCCATGGTGTTCCGAGGGTATTGGAACCTGGAACAGGAGACTGCGTATACTCTTCGAGACGGTTGGCATCACACGGGCGATATGGGGAGGCTCGATGAGGACGGATACCTCTGGTTCGAAGGCCGCGCCCCAGAGAAGGAACTCATCAAACCGGGCGGAGAGAACGTCTATCCCGCGGAAGTGGAGAAGGCCATCCTCGAGCACGAAGCAGTAAAGGAAACCGTAGTCATCGGCGTTCCCGATGCGAAATGGGGTGAAGCGATAAAGGCGGTGTGCGTTCTCGAGGAAGGGGCATGCCTGACCGGTCAGGAGCTGATCGACTTCGTGGCCGGACGAATCGCTCGATACAAGAAGCCGCAACACGTGGTGTTCGTGGCCGAACTGCCCAAGACCGAGTCCGGCGCGGCGGACCGGAAACAGGTGAAGGCCGTTCACGGCTGAAGTGCTCCGTTGCGAAAATACGGCGACACATTCTGCTCCCGTTACCGAGTCTGAGAACTGGAACCAGAGCTTTCCGGGCACGGAGACGAGGCCCGGGCTGTGAAAGAACGTGCGGAGCCTCGAACCGCTCTCGTGGGACGGGAGTTCACTTGCGGTGGAGGATGACGACGCACTCGCAGAAACACGGTTCCGATAATTGTCGTCACAGAACACCCTCCCATAGATGAAATCGGAATGAAAGGGCGTCCCTCACGCCCCCTCAACGTCATGTTGAGATGCGGCCCGGCCAAGGACCGTATTCATCACCACGGCGTGAACCCTTTGTGCTGCTTCGAACATGGCGAGGCCGTCCTCTTCGGTTGGTTCATAGAGATCCTCGGGATAGCGGGAGCCCACTGCATAGTAAGTGAGCCTCCGACAGTCCGTCTCCAGATCTCTTAATGAAGGCTCGAATTCGACGCATTGGGCAAGCACCGCGACTAGGTCGTGAGTTCGTGGCGGGGTGGTTCCGTTCAGGACGAGGAGTGCCTTGAGAAGCTTCTCGGCGGATTGTTGGGCGTGGAAGCACACGGTATCCCATGGGACTTCCGCGGCCGAAAGGTTGTTTCTTATATTCAAGAAATCGTTCCCGGCTTTGACAATCCAGCGATGCGCGGACTCAAGGTCGTTCATAGAGCACTTTTCCCTCCGCTTCGATCCGGGACGGCATGCTCCCGCGTATGCCCTTGAGTCGTCGAACTTCTTCGGGGGTGTACACGATCAGATCAAGGGGCCATCGCCGAAGCCCAAAGATGGAACTCACCAGTACGGCTCTTTCAGGAGGTTTCAGATCACTCTCCATCTCGATGAAAAGGTCCACATCGCTCTGTTCGTCATCCTCGGACCGGGCCGCACTTCCGAAGAGAACAACTCTTATGGGATTGAACGTACGCACAATCCGGTCCGTAATGTCGGAAAGAAGTTCCTTGTCCATGAGAGTGCTCCAAGGTCGTACACGGAGAATATATTATCAACCACAAGACCAATGTCAAAGAATTGGGGGCATGTTTCGGATTCTTGACTTCTCTTGAGACTATAAGACTGCCGCGGGCCGGCGGATCCTCAAATCTTCTCCTCTACGGCCGTTCCTTCGCGGCGGAGGATGACGACGCACTCTCCGACGCGTGCTTCACAGCGGTTACGGGATGAACCGTCCGTCACCGTCGGTCGGATCGAAATGCAAGACGTCTACTGCTTTGCTTGGGGCTTGAGGAGCTTCTCGATCTCCTTGTGACCTTTGCGCTCTGCAATGGAGATTGCGGTCCTGCCGTGGTTATCCTTTGCATCGACTTCAGCGCCTTTTTCCAGAAGCCATTTCACAATTGATTCGTTCCCTTGCCATGCACCCATCATCAAGGGCGTTCCGCCGTCCTTGGTTTTCAGGTTGACGTCGGCGCCTTTGTCCAGCAGTACCTTAACGACGTCAGCGTGACCCGCGAACGCTGCGTACATGATTGGAGTCCACCCGTTCTTCATGGCCGTGTCGACTTTCGCGCCCTTGTCCAAGAGATGCTTCAGCGCATCGACGTGGCCTCCGGCCGCGGCGTACATGAGCGCGGTCTTACCGTCTACATTCGTTCCATTCACATCCGCTCCGTTCTCAAGGAGCAGCTTCACCACTTCCGTTCGCCCCGCAAGTGCAGCGCTCATCAGTGCAGTCCAGTCCTCAACGCCTTTGGCATTGACGTCGACTCCTTCGGCTATGAAACGCTCAACCGCGGCCGTGTCTCCCAAACCGGCGGCCACGTCGAGAGTGAGCTCGGCCCCCCGGTCCATGAGAAGTTTTGCGATCCCAAAGCCGCCCGGTCGAGCCGTGAACCTGAGCGCGGTATGGCCTCTCTTGTTCTTGGCATTCACGTCGGCCCCGTGGTCCAGAAGGAGTTTCACCGGTTCCAGTCGGCCTCGGGCAGCGGCAATCATCAGCGGAGTGGTGCCGTCACTGGTCTTCGCGTCGACGTCCGCGCCGTTGTCCAGAAGGACTTTCACGGCTTCCGAATTCCCTTGCGCGGCAACGGACATGAGGGCCGTGTAGCCGAACTTCACCTCCGCATCCACATACGCGCCCTTCTCCAGCAGGAGTTTCATAATGTCCGTGGATCCGCGGGAAGCAGCGGCCAGGAGCGGCGTATAGCCCTCCCTGGTCCGTGCATTGACGTCCGCGCCCTGTTCCAAGAGGCTCCTGACCTTGTCCGTCTCTCCTCGGCCTGCGGCCTCTATGAGGTCTTGGTTCTTGTCCTGGTTCTTGTCCTCCGCCGCGATCGCTCCATTCACCGAAATGGCCGTGAGCGCGAGCACGATCGCGATCGTTGACGTGACGACTCCAAGGACATGTGCTCTACATTGGAGCATGGCTCACTCTCCTTCTCATGAAGCTTGTCGCCTCCGCCTCGTACATCGGCACCATCGAACGGGGCCGGCCGGCAGTGTATCACACCGTCATGAGAAACGGCCGTCGGTCTTTCCGATGGAAGAAGCAACCCGGAGAAGATCCAACTTACTTCGCTTCCTTCGCTCCCGGCGACCCCCCGTCGTCCGGATGCTTTCCAAGGGCCGCCTCCCATTTGTCGGCATCGTATTCGTGGTCCACTCCCAGGAGCCTGACGAGCCTTTCCCGTGCAACCTCTTGATGCAGAGGCACCGGTGATTTCAAGGCCTTCAGCAATATCGGCACGGCCGGTGTGAGCCTTACGTGCACTTCGGGCGGAAGCCTTTTGACTGCCGAGGTATGAACAAAGGGGTAGTCTTTGGTGCTCGCAGGCAGCGGTACACCCGATGGATCTTGGATCAGAGCCGCGGGAATATACCCATCGGCCGCTATCTTGAGAACGAAGCTGCAGCCGAACATTCCTCCTCGGCGAGTTTCCCGTTCAACCACAAAGGCCCCTCCTGCATCGGTGACGGTTGAAGCCCGAACAAAAAAGCTCCCGGGACCGTCGGGCAGCGGATTGTCGTGACACCACCACTCCGCTTCCACCTTGGCTCCCTCCAGATGTTTGCCGCTCTCGGAATCCGTCACCGTGCCCTGGTAAGGACCTGGAAACGGAAGGCTGCAACCTGCAAAGACAAGAATTACTCCGGCCAGGAAAAGTGCGGTTCCCTTCTTCGATTGTCTTCCCAATTGCGTCATTTCTCCGTACCTGTCCGATGTGTGTCGCTCATCCGAATCATGAAGACTATGCGGGCAATTCGTGCAGCCGTTCAACCTGTCTTGATTCTACGTCATTGCCGATGGGAATTCCACAGACCTCATGCACACGAGGCGCATACCACGGTCAAGACCTGACGAATAAAGGCACACAACCCGCATCGGGAATACGAGAAAAGCCTGATACGATGTGGTCTCTCTTCACTGACGGAGCGATCCGCCTGCCGGCGGCCGAATACCGTTGACTGCAGGCCGCACGGGGAATTACAATCCCGGCTCAGGCCGACATGTGTACATACTTGGGATCTTCGTCCACGGTCATCCAAAGCCTCAGGAGGAGAGGTCCTCAACCGTAGGCCGATTGGATGCGCGATACGGCGCGGTTGCCGCCGCATCTCTGAGGCGGAGCCACGAAGGATCTGCCGTGGGTGACTTGATTCATGGTTCCGTGTTCCTGGGGAGACGTGGATGTCGCCGACACCGCGTCTGCAATCCCCACATCGGCATCAGGAGGCGGCCGGATGACGGATGAGGTACTGAACGCGGCCCGAGCGGGTGACCTTGAGACCCTGCGCAATTTATTGAAGGGTGGAGCCGATATTGATGCCCGCGACGATCTCGGATGGTCGGCGCTCATGTGGGCATCGGCACTGGGACACGAACATGTGGTACGAGCGTTGCTTGAATTCGGGGCGGATACCGAGGCATGCGACTCATATGGAGCCACCTCGCTGATGAAGGCGTGTCGTCAAGGGCATGTCAAGGTAGTGAACCTCCTTCTTCACTACGGAGCCTCACCGGACAACGCTGACGGTCTTGGCTGGACCGCACTTATGCGAGCAGCGTATCGCGGACATGAAGCCATGGTGAAACTCCTCATTGACCAGAACGCCGACACCGAGGTTGCCGATCACAATGGAACCACGGCTCTCATGCTCGCGGCGTCCGAAGGTCACCTGGAAGTGGTCAAGCGCCTCTTGGATTGGGGTGCCGAAGCCGGCGCCAAGGACAGGAAGGGAAAGACGGCGCGTGTGCGGGCCGCCGAGGCGGGCCGCCGACAAATCGCCGATGTGTTGAGCCTGGCGGAGGATGTGTAGAGCGATCACAGGGACGAAGAAACCATCTCAGGACCTGATTTCTCGTGGATATTTTGCCGCGAACCGTGCGTTCGGGTACGCCTACCCTTCGCGTTCCCTCGTCAGCGTTCCGGAACCGGGGTTCGCCGCTTGGGCGGCCGTCCGACTTGAAGTGCGGGCCCTCTCTCACGACCGGACCGACCCTGAATACCGGCATTTATAGGCGTGAGCCCGAGAACGAGATACGACATGATGACTACGGGGGCGACCGCAGTGCGGGCTGTGGCCACGACGTCCCCTAGTGAGACACAACGTACCGAGAGCCGTACTACTTCTTCAGGTGAGTGCGGATGAATTCGACAATGTCGTCGGTCCTGGACCCCGGGCCGAAGATCTCTTCCACACCGCTCTCTTTAAGGGCCGGGATGTCCTCTTCGGGGATGATTCCACCCCCCAGGATGAGGACGTCGTTCACGTTGTGGTCTTTGAAGGTCCGGGCGACTTTGGGAAAGAGGTAATCGTGCGCTCCGGAAAGAGAACTCATGCAGAGCACGTCGGCATCTTCCTGCAGACACGTTTGAAGGAGAGCGTCCGGCGTCTGACGCAATCCCGTGTAGATTACTTCCATACCGGCATCCCTCAGCGCCCGCGCAAGCACTTTCGCTCCTCTATCGTGGCCGTCGAGGCCCGGCTTGGCCACCACTACCCTGATACGTTTGTCCATTGTTCCAACCTCATCCAAAGTATTGACCGGTCCCGTGTTCCTTTCGGATATTCTTAACTCCGGTTCCCAAATACGGTATCGAATTCGCGGTGAATTTCCCTGCTTTGCCGGCGCCGGCCTTCCCGCGTTCCGCGGGATCTCTGCTCCGAGAGCGCCCGGCATCCCGCGCAGAACGCAGGACGGGACGCTGCCGAGCGTTTGCAGGAGTACGCGACCGTACTTACCTGAAAGTCTACGCGCCTCTCGTTCCCAGGCTCTGCCTGGGCTTTACCCATATGTTGGGTCGCCGGCACCGTTCTCATGCCCTGAAAGGGCATACTATGAATAGCCATGGGTTTCAACCCATGGAAACGGTGCACAATATTGAACAGTTACGGACCCTGGAGGGGTCCACCAACGGGATGACGAATGCGCGACTCAGTCATTGGCCGGCCCCTTCAGGGCCGGTCCAGAAAACTGTGTGATTGCTCCCTTCCACGGGTTTAAACCCGTGGCTACTCACGGTGAGCCCCTTCGGGGCACTGGGCGGTCAGCACCCCGAATCGGTTTGCCTGTTGTCGGTCGATACGTACGGTGCCGGCAAAAAGATACGGGACATGCTCAGGGCTCTGCCTGGGAATGCCTGTCCACCGGGCTCTGCCCGGTCTTCGGCCCGGAAGTCCTTTTCCACAAGAGACTCTCATTGTCAGTTGTGATCCACGAATCATGGCGGTTTATGCCACAGAGTACTCACAGGGGGATGTTGCCATGCCTCCTGACCGGCTTTTCCTCGACTTTGTTCTCGAGTTGTGCAAATGCCTTGATCAAGACCGTCCTCGTGTCGCGAGGAAAGATGACTCGATCCACGAATCCCAGTTGAGCGGCACGGTACGGGCTTGCAAATTTCTCCACGTAGTCCTCGATCAATTCCGCTCGACGTGCGGCCGGATCGTCCGCGGCTGCAATCTCCCTGCGGAAGAGGATCTGGATCGCTCCCTCCGGACCCATGACCGCTATCTCCGCGGACGGATAGGCCAGGTTGATATCCGCTCGAAGGTGCTTACTGGACATGACCACGTACGCGCCGCCATAGGCCTTCCGAGTGATGAGGGTCACCTTTGGAACGGTGGCTTCTGCATAGGCGTAGAGGATCTTTGCACCGTGTTTGATGATTCCGCCGTGCTCCTGCTGAGTTCCCGGGAGATAACCGGGTACGTCCAGGAGTGTCCAGAGCGGTATATTGAACGCGTCGCAGAATCGTACAAACCGGGCGCACTTGACCGATGCCTCGGTATCGAGACACCCGGCCAGCCAGTTGGGCTGATTGGCCACCACACCGATCGTCTTGCCGGCCAGACGGCCGAATCCGGTGACAAGGTTCTTGGCATAATTGGCATGGACCTCCATGAAATGGTGATCGTCCATGACCGGCACGATGAGCTTCTTCATGTCGTACGGTTTGCGCGAACTGTCTGGAATCACGGCATCCAGTTCAGGTGTCACCCGGTCGACCGGATCGTCCGTGGATACGACCGGCGCAGCGCTTCTGTTGCTGTCCGGGATAAAGGAAAGAAGCTCTTGAACTCTTGCCAGGGTCTCCTTTTCCGATTCATAGTGAAAATGACACACTCCCGAGACCCTGCCATGGACCTTTGCGCCCCCAAGACTTTCCGGATCGATCTCTTCGCTCGTCACCTGTTTGATCACCTGCGGACCGGTGATGAACATGTAACTCGTCTTTTCCGTCATGAAGATAAAGTCCGTCACCGCGGGGGAGTACACGGCACCTCCCGCACAGGGCCCCATGATGACGGATATCTGAGGAATCACGCCCGAAGCCCTGACATTGCGATAAAAGACCTCCCCATATCCTCCCAGGCTCTCCACGCCTTCTTGTATTCGAGCACCGCCCGAATCGTTGATGCCGATCAACGGAAAGCCGTTGCGATAGGCAAGGTCCATGACCTTACAGATCTTCTGTGCGTGAGTGGCAGAGAGGCTTCCACCAAACACGGTGAAATCCTGGGCAAACACATACACGCCTCGGCCGTTGACCTTACCGAACCCGGATACGACTCCTTCCCCGGGGATCTTCATCTTGTCCATGCCGAAGTCGGTGCAGCGATGCTCCACAAACTTGTCAATTTCCTCGAATGAACCGTCGTCAAGGAGTTCCAGCACGCGTTCCCGTGCAGTCATTTTCCCTGCCTTGTGCTGCTTGTCGATCTTCTCCTCGCCGCCCGCTCGATCGGCCTGTGCGAGTCTTCGTTCCAGTTCCTCGAACTTTGCGTCCATCCCGGCCATGTACATCTCCCTTTGAATTTTCCGGATTTAGATGACAGGTATCCCGAGGAACCGCGCAGCTAGGCGACAATGGGCCTCGGACCATACCTCGGCAATGTGTGAACCGGCTGTGTGTCGGTACGGCTTGCCGGCCTATTTGAGTATCTCCTTCATGGTCGAACCGACCCGTGTCGGATTTTCTACGACAGTGACGCCCGCGGCCCTCAGAGCCTCGATCTTCGACTGGGCCGTCCCGGATCCTCCCGAGACGATCGCTCCTGCATGGCCCATCCGTTTTCCCGGCGGGGCCAGCCGACCGGCAATATAGGCCACAACCGGCTTATTGAATTCTTCCTTGATGTACGCCGCGGCCTGTTCTTCCGCAGAACCGCCGATCTCGCCGATCAGCACGACGGCTTCAGTCTCCGGATCGTCTTTGAACAGGCGCAATGCGTCGATGAAGCTGAGCCCCACCACGGGATCGCCGCCGAGCCCCAGGCACGTGCTCTGGCCCACTCCGTTCTTGGTCAGCTGATCGACCACCTCATAGGTGAGCGTGCCCGATCTGGATATTACGCCCACCGATCCAGGCATATGAATGTACCCGGGCATAATGCCCACTTTGCATTTTTCAGGGGGTGAAATGACTCCGGGCGTATTCGGACCGACCACCTTCCGGCCCTGAAATCGAGCCGTACGAAGGGCGGAAGCAGTGTCCAAGGGAGGAATTCCCTCAGTCACGCATACGATGAGCTCGATACCGGCATCCACCGCCTCGAGAATGGGATCTTTGGCAAACGCGGCCGGAATGAAGATGATGGAGACGTTGGCACCAGTCTCTTTGACCGCTTTCCACACGGTATGGAACACCGGGATTCCATCCACCTTCTCACCTTGCTTACCCGGCGTTACTCCGCCGACGATGTTGGTCCCATAGTCGCGACAGGCAAGAGAATGAAACTTTCCGTTGCGACCCGTAATCCCCTGGCATATAACCCGCGAATCTCTATTGACGAGAATTGACATGTCGATACTCCATCATGGGGGCCTCTGATATTACAAGGCTTTTGCTCTCTGAACCACCAACTTGGCCGCTTCATCCAACGACGGGATCATTTCAATGGGCAGTCCGGATTCCTCGAACAGCCTCCGACCTTCTTCGATATTCGTTCCCTCGATACGAGCGATGACCGGTATCTTCACTCCAAACTGATTGAGGGCCTTGATGACGCCTCTGGCCAGAACGTCGCATCGGAGAATTCCGCCGAAGATGTTGATGAAGACGCATTTCACCCGTCTGTCGTCGAGCAATATGCTCATGGCATCGGCCACGACCTGCTCGCCGGCTCCACCGCCGACGTCGAGGAAATTGGCCGGCATGCCTCCGTGGAGCGCGATGAGGTCCAAGGTGGCCATGGCAAGTCCCGCACCATTCACTATGCAGCCGATATCACCGTCCAGCCTGATGTAGCTCAGACCGTCCTTACGTGCAGAGAGTTCGAGGCGATCTTCTTGGGATCGGTCTCGCCACTGCTCCATCTCGGGATGACGAAACAGCGCGTTCTCATCGAGATTCATCTTTGCGTCGAGCGCAATGACCTTGTCCCCGGAGACGATAAGCGGATTGATCTCGGCGAGCGAGCAGTCAAGCCCCACGTAGAGTCCGTAAAGAACCGTGATGATCTTCTCGATCTGACCGGCCACGACCTTGTCATCGGACAATTGATAGGCCATGCCGCGCGCCTGATATTGTGCAAGTCCTCGTACCGGATTGACGTTGACGGTAAAGATTTTCTCCGGTGCTTCTCTCGCGAGCGTTTCGATCTCCACGCCGCCCGCGGGGCTGGACATGATGGTCACCCAGCCCGTGTTTCTGTCCTGAACTATTCCCAGGTACATTTCCCGGTCGATCGGCAACACCTCCTCGACCAGAAGTGAGCTGACCGGTTTTCCCTGGGGACCGGTCTGATTGGTAACGAGGCGTTTTCCCAATATTTCCGCAGCAGCTCCGCGGATGTCGTCATCCATGGAGAGCACCCGTATCCCGCCGGCTTTGCCTCTCCCTCCCGAATGTACCTGTGCCTTGAGAACCACCTTGTCGGTCTTCAGAGCCCGAGCGCCGATGAGCGCTTCCAATGGATCATAGCACACCGATCCTCTTGGAATGGACACTCCCTTCGCGGCCAGCAACTGTTTCGCTTGATACTCGTGAAGGTTCATAGAACGATTGCCTCCAATCCCTTCGGCTCGCAGATTTGCCACACACCGAGCAAGATTCCGGAACCTGAAGGTTCCTCAGTACGTGTTTCAAGACAGGATTTTAACGGGAACGCCGGCAGAAACCGAATCTTACTTGTGCAAACGAGGATTTGCAAGAGGAAAAGATACTCGACAGGGCTTCGAGCGGATCCTCTCTTGCCGGCATTTTGCCTCGCCCGAGAAAAGATCTTTCGTGCAACCGTCGTTGCGAACGGAGTGAAAAAGTCTTATGCGGGAGGAAGAAAGGATCGCGGGGTCGCTCCGCTCCTTATAATCAACACATTCTATTCGACCTGCGGTTCGTGACTGAATGCATACTCGGTCGATGCGTTTTTCCTTTTATAACTATGAAAATGTGATATACCGCGGCTGCCGCATGCATGCGGCCGAGAGCGAGCCGGTGCGCAACGGACTCGGCAGCCTCTTCAACGGTCGGCCTCATCCCGGATCGTCGGAACATCCCGGAGAGCGAAATAAGGATCTTGTTCATGGATTTTTCCCGTCTTAAGGCTCACTGCTCAACGGCAAGGCTTGGAGGAACTATCGCCGTATTAGTCCTCTTCATGTGGATGAGGCCGAATGCGTGTCCGGCGGTGGAATCGTCCCCGCAGGTCGGACCTTCGGCGAACATCGAACGCGTCGTGGCTTCGACTGTCGGACCGCCGGACGAAACCGTGTTCCCGGCGCAGATCAACGGAGACGGCGACGCCGTGTTCGGACACATTTCCGCGCAGTCTCGGACGGTAAGGGGGTATCGGAGATTTCAACACATTCTCCAGAGTACGCCCGGCAATCACGGGCTGGCCCCCGAGAAGAGCCATGACGCGGACACGAGCGTGAAATAGCCGTACGTACGGGGATCGGACATCGCAGGCGAGCATGCAGGCCCGCACATCGGATGGTGTGGCCGTCGGCTCGTGCGCTGAAAGCCGGCAACGTCCAACTCGTCATTGCGTGAAAAGGAGCGACGAAGTAATCACTCTTCGTGCACGGTCAAAGCAACGCGGTTGCTTCAGGTCGCTCGCGCCGTCGGGCACCGGAAAACTGTTCTCCCTCGTGACACGGAATGCTGAGTAGTCGATTTCGTGAATACGGTTTCGCATTCTTTGTCCGTCGAGATTGCCGCGGGCTTCGCCCTCGCAATGACAACGCGTACCATGTCATTGCGAGGAGTGGAATCCCGCGAAGAACGCGGGAAAGCAATCTCATCGCGCAACACACGTAACTAAAACTCTAAAATCCTGTACTTAGCGTTCGTTCAATTTTTGGTTGCCTGGACCGGACGAAGAAGATAATATGAGTCGATTATGGATAAGGGACGAATACTTATAGTTGACGACCAGCAGGAAATTCTCGACTCCCTCCAGGCCGTTTTGGCCGACGAGGGCCACGAAACCATCCTCGCGCGGGAAGGCCAGGAAGCCCTTCATATCGTTCAGAGCGATTCCCCGGACGTCGTGTTCCTGGATGTCTGGATCCCCGGCATTGACGGAATGCAGACCCTCAAGGCGATCAAGAAAATCGACCCGCAATGCACCGTCATCATGATGAGCGGTCACGGAACGATAGAGACCGCGGTCAAAGCCATCAAACTGGGTGCCGGGGATTACCTCGAGAAGCCTCTGAATTTGGAAGACGTACTCCACCTGGTTGAAAAGGCAATCTCCGCTCGCACGCCATCCGGCGCCGTAGCAACCGACGCAAGTGTCGTGCAGAGGCAGATCATAGGTCTTTCCGAGAAGGCGGCGGGTCTCCGGAGAGCACTCGCCAATGCCGTCGCGGAAGAGAGTTCCGTATGGCTCGCGGGGGACAAAGGCACCGGTAAGGAATTCGCCGCGGGAATCATTCACGCCAAATCGGGCAAGGATCGGAACAGTCTCATCAAGGTTCGCTGCGCCGATCTGACCCGGGATACCATTGACGAGGAGTTGCTCGGCAAAGACAACGGCACCGCGAAAGCGCGACCCGGCAAGATCGCCCAGGCTGCCGGCGGTACGCTCCTTCTCGTACGAGTGGATCGCCTCGAGAAGAGTCTCAGGCCTCGACTCGGCGAGATTCTTCGAGATCACTTCGAACGATCTTCCAGGGCTTTCCAACTTCCGGGCGGACCTGCCAGGATCATCTCAACCTCGGAGCTTCCCCCGGACACTCTGCTCAGGAAGACCGGATTCCCTCAGGAATTTATCGACATGCTGAGTACACGGATCGTAAGGCTGCCGACCCTGCGGGAACGGTCCGAAGACATACCGCTTTTCGTCGAACATTTTCTGAATGAGGCCGTCGAGGAATTCGAGCGAGATATCGCGGGCACGGACGAAGAAGCCATGAAACGGCTCCTTGCCTATTCCTGGCCCGGAAATGTCAAGGAACTGAAGATATTGATCGAGCACGTGGTAATGACGGCCCCGGGTCCTCTCATTACCGTAAACGATCTGCTCATCCCCGGAGAAGATGACGCTGCGGGCAGCCGGAAACTGTCCCAATCGGAACCGGAACCCGTTTCTCACGCCACGTCCGGAGCCAATGACGCAGGCTCGGCCGGCGAACCCCGCACGGTCGCCGGGACGGCGACGGAATCGACCGTGGGGACGCCCTTCCGTCATCAAAAGACTTTGCGGGGACGGGTCGTGATGTACGGTCAAGGGCTGCACTCCGGCAACAAGACCGGCCTGACCCTGTTGCCGCTTCCCCCCAGCGCGGGGATCCTTTTTGGGCACATCACCTCCACCGAGACGGTTCCCGCCATCGTACACAATGTGGAATCGACGGACTATTCCACAAGCCTGAGAAGCAACGGCTCGCTTGCCAAGACCATCGAGCACCTTATGGCCGTGTTTCACGTCTACGGTCTGACCAACGTGCTGGTGAAGATATCGGGCGAAGTGCCCATTATGGACGGATCCGCGCTTGAGTTCTGCCGCCTGGTAGAGAGCGCCGAAATCATGCATCAGGATGAGCTCGTTGAGGAGATCCGGATCACGGAGCCCATAGAGTTGCCCCTCCCCCCCGGCAGCCCCAAGAGCATGCGCATCGAACCTTCGGACTGCTTGGAGATCGAGTACTACCTGGACTACCCGCCTCCCGTGGGTAAGATGCACATGGTCTTTCCGTGCAGCGATCCGGAGTACTTCAAAGAACAGATAGCCCCGGCAAGAACCTTCGGCTTTGTCAAGGACATGAGAATGATGGACGAAATGGGATTGGCCGGCGGCGGCAGACTCTCAAACGTGGTGCTCCTCGATGACGAAAAGGTCATCAATCCACCCTTGAGATTTTCCGACGAATTTGTACGTCATAAGATTCTTGACATCATCGGAGACTTTTATCTGTTGGGCCGCCCCTTCATCGGAAAGATCATTGCCAAGCAGACCGGCCACACGGAAAACATCGCAATGATCAGGCTCATCAACGAGAAGCTTGCGATCTTGTGATCTCACTTGAGCACACAAGTCCCGCGGCTAACGCGGGATGGAGTGGATGCGAATGAAAATCCCCCTGCTCCCCCTTTAGTCAAAGGGGGAAAAGAGCCGGCTCCCCCTTAGGGACTGTCCCAGAATAAGTGTCACAATTGTTGTAGGACATCTCGACATCCATTGCCGGCTCACACTGCCGGGGTAGGGTGCGGGGTTTACCCCCGCCCGCCTTGGAACTGAGAAACGGGCGGGGATAAACCCCGCGCCCTACGTTACAGCCTGACCCCACCATCGGATGGAACCGACACGGTACTACCGTGCTATTCGACCCGGCCGGCATGAGGCCGTGGTCTTTTCCCCCCGGTCACAAAGACGTACAGACAGTGGAGTCCCAGAGAGAACGCGACTACGGCGATGACCAGGTTCACCGCTTCCAGTTGCACGAACTGCGCGAGTTCTCCGGGCATGTCGCCCATGGCATGCATGAAATAGAACAAATCCCACGCTTCGGACAGAGACCGCGCACCGAGCAGCGCGAGGATCATGGCGAAATAGAGGTTGGCCCATTTTCTTCCCGTCTCACTTCTGCGGGCCCATCCGTACGCTCGGACGGCCTGGACGATTGCGTACGGCGCGACGATCCTGATCCACAACTCCATGGGTATCCCGGCAGGCCCTGTCCTTCCCAGATCCAGCCTGTGAGAAAACACCGATAGCCCGGCCCCGAGAGAATCAGTGTAGTACAGCAGCACGATGGCCACGGCCGGAAACACTGCCAGAGACAGGGCCAGCACAATGATTTCGCGGATGATGATGCGAAGCATGGCGAGCATTATAGCATCCGGGCCTCAGAATTCATTATCAAAACGCATGCCGCTTCCCAGCTTTTTCCCTGGGATATTCTTCGATGTTAGTGTAGAATTAGTGTTTCGGAATGTTCCACGGTACATCGTCGACGTCGTGATGACCGAGGGAAGTCCAATCACCGAAAACCCCGGACAGATTTACCCGATCCAGCCGCTCTTACGTGGGGAAGCGGAGATCGCTCTCGATTGGAACCCTTCGTGATTTCACCAGGGCGACGGTTCGGTGGACCCTGTGGCGGCCCCCGGCTGCAACCACCTCGTATACGACAGTAAGGAGCGTTACATGGAAAAGATATGGTTCAAATCGTACTATGAAGCGGTTCCCAAGGAACTGGACTTTGAAAAAGTCACTTTGCCCGAAGCCCTGAGCAGAACGGCCAAGCGTTTCCCCGACAGACCGGCCCTCTTGTTCCAGGGGGCGACCATCACCTATAGAAATCTCGACGACATGGTCTCGCGATTTGCGTCGGCGCTCAAGGCAATTGGGGTCAAGCCCGGGGATAAAGTGGCAACGCTCCTACCCAACCTGGTCCAGCACGTGGTGGCAATATACGGTTCATTCAGGGCCGGCGCAACCGTCGCCCTGAATAACCCGCTCTATACCGACCGAGAACTGGAACACCAGTTCAACGATTCAGGTTCCACCTTCCTCATCTCATTGGATCTGCTGGCCCCTCGAATGATCGAGCTGCGAAAAAAGACCGGCATAACCAAGATCGTTGTCTGCCACATCCGCGACTTCCTGCCGTTCCCTCTCAAGCAGCTCTTTCCATTCGTGAAGAAGGACATGCATAAGAAGGTTGCGACATCCGCGGACGTTCTCGAGTTTATGGAGTGCATCAAGAAGTACCCCCCCATTGACGCGCCTTACCAACCGAAGTGGGACGATACGGCATGTCTCTTGTACACCGGCGGCACGACGGGGGTGTCCAAGGGCGTTCAGCTGACCCACGGCAACCTCTCCAGTAACTGCCAGCAAAGTACTGTCTGGTTCCCGGGCTTCGATCAGGGCGAGGAGATCGCGGTGGGGTGCCTGCCCTTCTTTCACTCCTTCGGCATGACCACGGCCATGAACATCAGCATCTGGAACGGCTGGGCAACCATTCTCATACCCAAGCCGGAGCCGAAACCGATCCTCGATGCCATAGACAAGTACAAGGCAACCTACATGCCCGCGGTGCCGACACTGTACAACGGCATGATTAATTTTCCGGATCTCAAGAAATACAGTCTCAAGTCGCTGAAGGGATGCTTCTCCGGAGGCGCACCACTCCCCATGGAAACCATTCGCAATTTCGAGAGCCTCACAGGCGCCCAGATCTGCGAGGGATACGGGCTCACCGAAACAAGCCCGGTAACCCATATCAATCCTTACGGTGCGACTACCAAAGCGGGAACCATCGGTTTGCCGATACCGAACACCGATGTGAAACTCGTCGATGTCGACAATTACGATAGAGAGATCAACACTCCGGGTGAACCCGGCGAGATTTGCATCAAAGGTCCCCAGGTCATGAAGGGGTACATCAACCGACCGGACGAAACGGCCGCGTCCTTAAGAGACGGATGGTTTCTCACGGGAGACATCGCAGTGTTCGACGAGGACGGGTTCTTCAGCATCGTGGACCGGAAGAAGGACATGATCATCTCGGGAGGCTTCAACATCTACCCAAGAGATGTGGACGAGGTGCTCTTTACACATCCTAAGGTGGTCGAGGCGTGCGTGATCGGCGTGCCCGACGCGTATTCGGGAGAAAGGATCAAGGCTTTCGTGGTGCTCAAGAAAGGGGAGACCGCGACGGCTGAGGAAATCATCGATTACTGCAAGGAGAATCTCGTCAAGTACAAGGTGCCGAAGTATGTGGAGTTTGTTGACGATCTCCCGAAAAGCGCGGTGGGAAAGATCCTTCGGAAAGAACTTCGGGCCATGGAGTTGTCCAAGAAAGAGAAATAGAAAGAAACGTCGAACCGTCAGGACATAAGAAGATGCTTGTAGGGGCGGACCTCTGGAAATTGTCTCAAAACTCAAATATACGCCCAAGTCGTGGCACGTCGCGGTGATAGGGGCGGGTTTCATACCCGCCCGATTCTGGGTGCTCGATTGCGGGCGGGTGTAAAACCCGCCCCTACACAGGTCTGCAGCAAACGTCCGCGACGAGCAGGCAACCCGTCGTGCATTGCGTAACGAAATTGAATCCGCATCGTGCTACGATTTGTCTCCATGCCGGAGTTTTGAGACAGTTTCTCTGTGTCCGCCCTGGGTTCACCACAAAGGTTCATAGAACATAAAGAAGACCGGATCTCACCACAAGACACGAAGAAAGAGAAATTTTTCCTTCCCCAGGTCAGGCCAAGTCGGAAGCCTGAAAGTGAGGAGTCTTGTGTCTGAGGCCATGGGCAGCAAACCGAGAGAACGGGCTCTGAGGTGTGGTCCGGCCACACCGATGGGCTCATGTGACCACGCGACCGACGCCGGGCATCCGCGTTCCCGGCTTCACCCAACAGCCCTCTTGGAGCCTCTCCTCGTACGGGCGGAGTTTTTCGCGGTGGTCTTGGGAACCTCTTCCGCTCGTGTGTGAGGCATGACGACCGGTTCACGGACACCGCGCGCTCGTGAAGGATCCACCGTGAACTGGTGATATCCCTTTTCATTGCCGAGCACTTCCTTGAGGTAGAGTCCCGTGTACGATCCCCGAGTCTCGGCGACGTGCTCCGGGGTACCCTCGGCAATGACCGCTCCACCCTCGCTGCCGCCTTCGGGCCCAAGGTCGACGATGTGATCGGCCATCTTTATCACGTCCATGTTGTGTTCGATCACCACCACCGTGTTGCCCGCTTCCACCAGACTCAGCAGGACATCCAGCAGCTTGCGTACGTCGGCGAAATGCAGCCCCGTGGTGGGCTCGTCCAGGATATACATGGTTCGACCGGTGCCCCTCTTGGACAATTCCTTTGACAGTTTAATCCGCTGGGCTTCACCTCCGGAGAGGGTCGTGGCCGGTTGTCCCAATTTGATGTACCCGAGGCCTACCGCCTGTATTGTCCTTAATTTATTGTAGATCGACGGGATGTTCTCCATGAACTCAGCGGCCTGGTTTACGGTCATGTCGAGAACATCGGAGATATTTTTCCCCTTGTACCTGATGTCCAGCGTCTCCCGATTGTATCGCTTGCCGTTGCACACATCGCATTTCACGTATACGTCGGGGAGGAAGTGCATCTCGATCTTGATGATGCCGTCTCCGCGGCATGCCTCGCAGCGACCGCCCTTGACGTTGAAACTGTACCGTCCCGCCTTGTATCCTCTCATACGGGATTCGGGCAGATTGGCGTACAGATCCCGTATGAAGGTGAAGACGCCCGAGTAGGTCGCAGGGTTGGATCGAGGGGTCCTCCCAATCGGGCTCTGGTCGATGTCAATGACCTTATCGATGAACGATACGCCCTCCAATCCATCCATTTCACCCGCTTTCTCCTTACTGCGATACAGTCGCTGAGACAACGCCTTGTGCAGGATGTCCACCACCAGCGTGCTCTTGCCCGAGCCTGATACGCCCGTGACGCAGGTGAAGAGTCCCAACGGGATGGAAACGTCGATATTGCGCAGGTTGTTCGCGCGTGCCCCCCTGATTACGAGCTTCTTCTTGCCCGGCTTGCGCCGTGCGGCCGGGATGGGAATGTGCTCCCGGCCGGAGAGGTACATACCGGTCAGTGACGCATCAGAGGTCAGAATGTCCTCGGGCTTCCCTGAAAACACCACCTCTCCGCCCATCCGCCCGGCTCCGGGTCCCATGTCGATGACATGGTCCGCGCTCAGGATGGTTTCGGGGTCGTGCTCGACCACCAAAACCGAATTCCCCAGGTCGCGAAGTTCCTGCAAGGTCGCGAGCAGCCTCTGATTGTCGCGCTGATGAAGACCGATGCTGGGTTCGTCCAGTATGTAGAGTACCCCAACCAAGGAGGATCCGACTTGGGTTGCCAACCTGATTCGCTGAGACTCCCCGCCGGAAAGCGTTGCCGACGATCGGTCCAACGTGAGATATCCCAACCCCACCTTCTCCAGGAATCCTATTCGATCTCGTACTTCCTTAATCACGCGGCGACCGATCTCCATGCGGCGCTCGTCCATCTCGAGGTTCTCGACGAACTCCGCGGCCTCACGCACGGACAGGGCCGTCAACTTGTGGATGGGCATGCCCCCGACAAGAACATGCCGAGCCTCTTTCTTCAAACGAGCCCCTTCACACGAGGGACAGGGAACGGCGCTCATGTAGCGACCGAATTCCTCGGTGAAATCCTCTCGGTCTGATTCTCGATACCGTCGCTCCAGATTCGGCAACACTCCTTCGAACGGTTTGCGAAAGAAGTGACGCCTTCCGTCCCTCTCATAGGAGAAGTCTATCTCCTCGTGGCCGGAACCGTACAAGAGCATCTCTTGGATTTCCTGAGGGAGTTTCCCGAACGGGGTGTTCGCCTCGAAACCAAAGTGGTTCACGAGCGATTCGATCATCTGGTGGTAGAAGATTGAATTGCGGTTCGCCCATGGCGCGATCGCACCGTCCTTGATGGAGAGTCTCATGTCCGGGACTACCAGGTCGGGATCGAACCGTACTTGCACGCCGAGACCACTGCAGGTTTCGCACGCGCCGAACGGGTTGTTGAAGGAAAACAGCCTAGGGGACATCTCGCCGATGGAAACTCCGTGGTCCGGGCACGCGAAATTCTCACTGAAGAGATGAACGGTCCCCTCAACGTCCTCCACCATGCAGGTCCCCTGCCCCATCCTCACGGCGATTTCCATGGAATCCGCGAGTCGCTTCCGGATTCCCTCTCTGACGACAAGACGATCCACCACCACATGAATGGTGTGCTTCTTGTTTTTGTCCAGCCTTATCTCCTCGGACAGATCTCGCATCTCGCCGTCGATCTTCACTCTCACAAAACCTTCCCGAGCGAGGTTCTGAAGCTCTTTGTGATATTCTCCTTTTCTCCCCGACACGACGGGCGCCATCAGGTGAATCCTGGATCCGTCGGGAAATTCCATCACCTGGTCGACCATCTGCTGTATGGTCATGGAACTGATCGGCCTTCCGCACTCCCAGCAGTGAGGTATTCCGCATCGCGCGTACAACAAGCGCAAGTAGTCGTAGATCTCGGTAACGGTTCCCACGGTAGACCGAGGGTTTTTCGACGTGGTCTTCTGCTCGATGCTGATGGCCGGCGACAAGCCCTCTATGAGATCGACGTCGGGCTTGTCCATCATCTCCAGAAATTGACGCGCGTACGCGGAGAGGGACTCCACGTAGCGTCGTTGCCCTTCGGCGTATATGGTATCGAAGGCCAGAGTCGACTTTCCGGAACCGGAAAGACCTGTTATTACAACTAGTTTATCCCTCGGGATGTCCAGATCTATGTTCTTGAGATTATGTTCCCTCGCCCCCCGGATGACTATCTTTCGTGATCCCACGGCTGATCCTAATCCTCGATTCTCTTGTCGATTCGGGCCGTTGACCGCCTGTGACGCGGAGCGACCGCTTCGAACTCCCCAGTTCCATCGATCAAAGCTTATCAACAACAGATCCGGAAAGCAAAGCTCTCTCGTAAGTGCTAATCAAATTAATAAGATAGACAAGGACCGCGCGAAACGGTTCATTCCAGGGTTCGTCCCGCCTCTCGTGTATCCACCTTTTTCTTCTTTTTGATCAGGATCATATATAAAAATCATCAACTATTTCTTGACTAACATTCCTGGACCTGTTATCAGCCAATTGTTTTCCGGGCGTTGGGCTGTCGGACCCGCCCGGTTGTCAGATTTCCTGGTAGGAGGTATGGTAATGTTATTTCCTTTTTCCGATTCGACTCCTGGAGTTTCCGAACCTCCCGGGGACTTCAAGAATAACTACAAGCTGTTGAAACAAATCATTAATAAGGCCCTCAAGGAGGGAACACCACTCGAGGACCTGCATCTTATTCCCAAACATTCTTCCCACACCCAGACCAAGCAACTTTCCAAAGACGATCTTCTCAGGCTTCTCCATACCATCAGGAGGATCAAGACGCGCTATCAAAGATTGCTGCAGTGCCCCGTGCCTCATGAACTGGAACGGGACATTCTCGCCAAATCTCCTGAGGAGCGGCTCCCTTGGGAAACAGAGGCCCTTGAGAAAATCGAACAATGGCGTGCGGACGTTCAGACAATTCGCGCACAAGTCCAGAAGGAACTGAACGACCACCTCGAAGGCGAGTTTTTCCACGACACCTAATTCGGCCGACGTCACGTGCGTGGTATGACTAGGCTGGGTAGGAATCGAAAAGTCTTCCCCATTTCCCGGTCTTCTTGAACGATTCCATTTGGGGTTTTGCTCTAAGCGGCCAATAGATGTAGTCGTGGTAGAAGAAAGATCCGAAGACGAACAGGTAGACCAGGGGCGTCCGAAAGAACAGATTCTGCAACGGCTTAAGCGGCCCGAACCAGATGAAGTTGCCGACTCGGGAAGCCGTGTTGTTCCCCACGGTGAATTCCCAGTTTTCACGAGAGATATCTTCCCCGACCACGTCGATCTCTTCGAGACGTCCCTTGCCCAGTCCGGATTCGTGAGCGATGCGTATGAAATCGAGGTTCATCGGATCGAATCCCATCATCTTGGCCGCAACGGCATCGATTGCCGTGCAGTCTGCGGAAGCCAGCATGAGATCCTTTTCTACCGGCCTCATGGTCCTTGGACCAGGGCCGTCGCCGCACACCGTTCCGTCCATCACCGCGAAAATGCCCGCGTGAATCTCTTTCTGGATGTCAAGTAAATCGTTCAGCGTTTCGTGAATCACCGAATGGGTGTAGTGCCTTCTTGTGGTCAGAAGACCGCCGAACGCGTTTTTCATGGCTCCGGTGGTGCCCGTATAGATGTGACACTTGACCGTGGGCAGGTGGACGATGTTCTTGCCTATAAAGTATTCGGGAATGCGTATTCCGTCGGGAAAAATGTCTCCGAGAACACGCATTTTGGCCTTGGGAGCATACCGTATCCAGCGCATGTCCGATTCCCTGAAATTGTAGAGGACGGGAACCTTGTACTTCTCGAGGATCGGCACGTACTTGTTCATGCGTTCGCCTTTGAACGCATTGGTCACCACCGTCTCGTTCTGCACGCAGACGATGTCGTGATAGCCTGCGTCCCTGAGGGCCCGAATAACCCCTTCCAGCTGCCAAGGGGTTGTATTCGCGCTCAGGAACGGGAAGTGCCACGAAATGTTGTCTTTCAGTATCACGGTGGCCGCGGGATCGAGAAACTCTCTGAACCGAGCCCGTTCCATCGTCTCCGCGATATCGTCGAGCACGGTTTCCGGCCTGGTTCTCTTCACTGCAACTATGGGTTTTTCCGTCATGGATATCTCTTTCACCGGCCCTACTTACGCAATACACTGAAGAGCCGTCCCACCACGTCGAACAGGCTTACGCCCGCCATGGGGTCGTCCGCAGGATCGAAATGGAAACGCCCCTCAGCCCGTTGCCCGGTCGGTAAGTTGCGAATCCGTCTGAGATCGTCTTGGTGTTTCAACCGTTCCATTTCCACCGCTTTGGCCTTTTGGAGGCCCCCTCTTGCGACAAAGTCCATGACCTTCTCGACCTCGCCGTGATCGAACCAGATCCCATGATCCCGACACGTGTCAATGATCACTCCTGAAATGCGTGCAAAGTTGGTCCGGTTCATCATCTTGAGGCATATCGGGCAGCGAACGTAAGCGACTTGCTTCTCAGGTTCGGCCGGAACGCGCGAGACGCCCTGAGAGGAGACAATGACGGCGTCTCTGGTCTCCTGCATCGTCTCAAATGTCTCGTGAGGCACAAAAACTCCCTTGCACTCGTCACATTGGATGACCGAGAAGTCCCCCATGTTCAAACCGTACATTGGAACGGAGCAGCGAGGGCACGGCCTATCCTCGAGTACCTTGCCGTGAGTCACAAGACCTTTCACCGGCCTGGCGCAGTGGACGCAGAACTTCCCCTCCGCGGTGGTGGTTTTGAAGCAGTGGGGGCAGTGAATGGTCTTTCCCTTGAACGAGAAGTCAAGGCGCGATCCACAGTACGCGCAGTCTACCGCGCCTCTCTCAACAGCCGCCCCACACGATGGACAGTGAAGAACCAGACCTGAATCGAGCTCTACGCTCTTCTTGCGGTAGGTTGCGCTGCTCGGGAGATTCTCCGATCTGCCGAAGCGGATCTTGAGGTTCTCGACCCGCAGGGCCTCCTCCTTGCTTGTTATTTCTCCCCGTTTCTTGAGTATGCCTACCACACGGCCGACCTGCGAATGGCGCAAATCGTGTTTCTCACGCAGCTCTTCTTCCGACGCACCCCGGACGTAATCAGCCAGAAAAGCTTTGAGTTTGACCCTCTTCCTGTTGGTACGTGCCGACACTTCCGACCTCGGAGATATCTTCAGTTGTTGAACTTATCATACCGTTCACGCCCATCCGAGTGCAAGCCCACCGATGCGTGGGGCGAGGTCAATGTCCTGAACCGTTCACTCGCTCCTTGCCGGCGTCCCGCATGTGACGACACCCGCACCGTCTTTCGCTCAGGTGCCGAAAACCACCAGCACCTCGTCGGTTTCCACCGCTTGCCCCGGCTGCACGAGGACCTTTTCCACGAGGAGGTCTCCGGGGGATCCGATCCCGCTCTCCATCTTCATGGATTCAATGCGAAGGAGTTCTTGTCCGCGGCGCACCAAGGTCCCCTCGGCAACGTTCACCGCGACCACCAGACCCGGCATGGGACATCTCAGGACGTTTTCCACTACCGCCGTCTTGCGTCGCGGCATGTAGTGGGCTAGGCTCCACTCCCGGGGAGAGTAGATCTCAAAGGTTCGGATGATTCCGCAGTATGCCGCCTGGATGTGTTTTTCTCGGTAATTCAAGCGGAACATTCGGTAGGAGCCGTCGATCTGAAGCTTGAGACGTCGCCGGTAAAACTCGAAATCAGGGGTGACCACCTCGTAGGAATGGTTGTTCACCATGATGTTCCACATCTTGGTCAGCCGGTCGCCTTCAAGGTGGACCTCAAAGACTTCGGAATCGACTTGAACCACATATTGATGCGACTTTGGTCGAACCGGCGTGCCGCCCACATGGGGCGCCATCATTTTCAGAGACTCCCTCACCACCCTCTGCCGCACGTGGTACACGAGCACCGCGGCCATGATCATATGGCGGATCTTCTCCGGATCCGGCGGCAGGATGCTCGTGCCGTCGACGAAGTGATCGTCGATGAAATCGGTCGAGAGATCGCCCCGTGCAAATGCCGGGTGGTCGAGAACCGCGTTGGCAAAGTCCACATTGGTGACCAGGCCTTCCAGGTGGTAACCGTTCAATGCCCTGATCAGAGTCTTCCGGGCTTTGTCTCGGGTTTCTCCCCATGCGGCCACTTTGGCGAGCAGAGAGTCATAGTAGATCGAAATGACGCTTCCCGCTTCCACACCGCTGTCAACACGCACGTTGTTCCCCATGGGCATGGCGTACCGAGTGATCATCCCTGTTGTGGGGAAGAAGTCCCGCGATGGATCCTCCGCGCAAATTCTGGCTTCAATTGCCCAGCCGTTGAGGACGATATCCTTCTGTTCGACTCCGAGAGGCTCGCCGTCTGCAACCCGTATCTGCATTTCCACGAGGTCCAACCCGGTGACAAGCTCGGTAACGGGATGCTCGACTTGGAGCCGCGTGTTCATCTCGAGAAAATAGAACTTCTTCTCCGCGTCGAGAACAAACTCCACCGTGCCGGCGCCTACGTACCCCGCCTCTCGGGCAAGGGCGCACGCGACCCGTCCCATCTCTAGGCGAAGGTCGCCGTGGACCGCGGGGGACGGGGTCTCTTCAATGACCTTCTGGTACCGGCGCTGGATGGAGCACTCTCGCTCGCCCATGTGGACGATATTCCCGTGTCGGTCGGCCATGATTTGAATCTCTATGTGGCGCGGCCGCGACACGTACCGTTCCATGAAGATCCGGTCGTCGGCGAATCCCTTTCGAGTCTCGTCACGACACTCTGAGAGGGCGCATAATAGATCGTCGGGCGAGGAGACTATTCGCATACCTCTTCCACCGCCTCCCCCCGCGGGCTTGAGGAGGAGCGGGAATCCGACTCGATGGGCAATGGCCTGTACGTCGTCCGAGTCACCGATTGGTTCATGGTGACCTGGGACCACCGGAACGCCCGCACGGACCGCCAGGGCCTTGGCAGCCGTCTTGTCCCCGAGCAGAGCCGTCGCTTCCGCAGGAGGGCCGATGAAGACCAGTCCCGCGTCCTCCACCATGCGTACGAATTCCGCGTTCTCCGAGAGAAAACCGTATCCCGGATGAATCGCGGCACAGCCGTGGGCCAGTGCGGTTTCGATTATCTTGTCCTTGTCAAGGTACGATTTCGCTGCAGGAGCCTCTCCTATGACACATGCTTCGTCGGCCTCGCGAACGTGACGAGAGCGGAAGTCCGCTTCCGAATGGACCGCCACGGTATGGATGCCCATGCGTCTGCAGGTCCGTATGATGCGGAGTGCAATCTCTCCCCGGTTGGCAATGAGGATCTTATGAAACATCTGCGCACCTCACAAAGGGATGTTCCCGTGTTTTCTCTTTGGTCTTTGGGTCGTTTTCCCTTCGAGTACTTGGAGACTTCGGATGAGTCTGCCGCGGGTATCCCTGGGAAAGATCACGTCGTCAATGTAGCCTCTCTTGGCCGCGAGAAACGGATTGGCAAACGTCTTGCGATAGAAGTCCTCTTTCTCCGACAGGACGACGTGGGGATCTGAGGACTCCCGAATCTCCTTGCGATAGATCACCTCCGCGGCTCCTCGAGGACCCAACACTGCGATTTCCGCAGTGGGCCAGGCATAGTTGATGTCCGCACCGATATGCTTGGAGTTCATCACGATGTACGCGCCGCCGTACGCTTTGCGGACCACCACGGTAATTCTCGGAACAGTGGCTTCAATAAAGGCATACAGCAGTTTCGCTCCATGTCGTATGATGCCGCCGTGCTCTTGCTCCGGTCCGGGCATGAATCCAGGGACATCCACCAGACAGATCAACGGAATGTTGAACACATCGCAGAATCTCACGAACCGAGCGCCTTTCACGGACGCGTTGCTGTCGAGGACTCCGGCCAGAACGGCCGGTTGGTTGGCGATAAGACCGATGGTCTTTCCGCCGAGGCGGCCGAATCCGATGAGTAGATTGCGTGCAAATCGGCCGTGCACTTCGAAGAACTCGGCGCCGTCGAGGATGCTCCGTATGAGCACCTTCATATCGTAAGCCTGGTTGGGGTTTGCCGGCACCAGGTAGTCCAGGGCGGGATCCGTACGGTCAATGGGATCTTGCAGGTCGAGAATAGGCGGCTCCTGGAGGTTGTTGGAGGGAAGATAATTGATGAGGCGGCGCACTTCCCTCAGGCAGAGGATATCGTTGGGCAGCACGAAATGGGCGACTCCGCTCTTTTCCGCATGCACCGCGCCGCCCCCGAGATCCTCGAAGCTGATGTCCTGGTGGATGACGGTCTTCACCACATTGGGACCGGTGACGAACATGTACGACGCACTTTCCACCATGAATGTGAAGTCGGTCATGGCGGGACTGTACACCGCGCCGCCGGCACACGGCCCCATAACGCAGGAGATCTGGGGTATCACTCCGCTGGCCTGCACGTTGCGGTTGAAGATGGAGCCGTACGCGGCCAGAGCGTCCACTCCCTCCTGAATCCGTGCCCCCCCTGAATCGTTGATCCCTATGAACGGCGCGCCCACGCGCACGGCATGGTCCATCACTTTCCCGATCTTTTCCGAATGGGCTTCCCCCAGCGATCCGCCCACGACGGTGAAATCCTGACTGAACAGAAAAACCTCGCGTCCGTCGATGGAACCGTGCCCGGTGACAACACCGTCGCTGAGATAGGATTTCTCACCGCCCAGGTGCCCGCCGCGGCCTGCTTTCAGGACGTCGAACTCTTCAAAGGAACCCTCGTCCAGCAACAGATCGATCCGCTCACGCGCGGTGAGTTTTCCCCGTGCGTGCTGCTCCTCTATCCTTTTTGTTCCGCCGCCCTGCCTGGCCTCATCGCGCATACTCCGGAGGCTCTCCAGGTTGTCCCGTGCGGGCCATACGGCCGGGTTGACTCGGCCGGCGGGGTTCGGATCTTCACTTCTTGTTCGTGTCATGACTCTTCCTCGTTGTCGCCCGGGAAGCCTAAGCACACTTCGTCGTGAAGCCGGTGGGGATTTTCTCACGGCTCGTTTCGCTTATCTTCGGGTGCTTTTCCACGGTCGGCGAAGCAGTATGCCCGCGGCGCAACAAAATATCAACAACTATGAGGAGCCTGGGTCACAATAGTCCGAGGATGTCCTCGTGACCGTACATAAACATTGATCTTCCGAAGGGGTATGGTATTCTGTATCAAAGGGTAATTCATGCGCAGTCGCTTCAGAAATGACGCGATGCGGTCCCACGTGATGAAAAGCTTGCCAAGAAATCGCTGAGTAATCTCTTTTCCTCCCTCTCAGCACTCTGAAAAACCTCCTAACCATTTACGAGGGCTTCCGTGAAGCCGAGCCCTCACTCACCGGTCCCAACAGCCCAGAGGAGGGGAGACAATGCAGAAACCGCAAGCGTACGACAGGGAGAAATTTGTGGAAACCGCGCAGGCTCTTGAAGCGGCAAGGCTGGCCAACCAGGAGAAGTGGAATGAGAAGAACCAAGATTGGATTAAAGAACACGGTCCCATTCCCTTCCAGGTTCCGAAACTGATTTTCGGCACGAGGTAAGGTTCTCATCTTGACGTCTTGTGGAAAGCCGCGGCCGTCGATTCTCAGTCCCCGGCTTTCCCGTCTCGCCTCCCGCATCGTCCATGAACACGCTTTATCAGCCGCTGATACCCGGCAGCGCCGGAACGCTACCGAAGATACGAACAACGTTGGATGGGACTCAGCTCTCATGAGCCCCGGCGCGATGCTTTCTCGCATAGATCAGGTGGTACGAGATCGGCACCACCAACAAGGTGAAGACGGTGGAGGCAAAGATCCCGAAGATGAAGGACCATGCCAGGCCCGAGAAAACCGGATCGAGCGTGATCACCCATGAACCGAAAATGGCCGCGCCTGCCGTAAGGAGTATGGGCGTAAATCGCACCGCGCCCGAGTCGACGATCGCGTCCTTGAGCGCGACCCCTTTGCCCACTTGCATTTGTATGAAATCAATAAGGATGATTGAATTCCGGACAACGATGCCGGCAAGGGCGATCATGCCGATCATCCCTGTCGCGGTGAAGAAGATCGAATCTCTGTACACCCCCACATCCTGTGCAAGGACCCCGTTGAGGAGTGCAAATCCCGGCAAGATGCCGAGCAGGGTGAGGGGAATGGCGATCATGATGACCAGCGGAATCACGAACGAATTCGTCTGCTGGACGAGTAGAATGTAGATGAGCAGGAGCGCCCCCGCGAATGCTATGCCGAGATCCCTGAATACCGTCAATGTGATCTGCCACTCCCCTTCCCCGGCCCAATCGACCGAGTACCCTTTGGGCAAGGGGTTCTCATCCATCGCGGCCTTCAGGTCGAAAATTACGTTCACCGGACTGCGGCCGGCCACATCTCCGGTTACGTATACGACACGTCGCATGTTCTTCCGATAGATGGACTTCTCGACGGCATCCTCCTCAATGCGACCCAGTTCGTGAAACGGAACCATAGTACCGTCGGGTGACTTCATGCGAAGAATACCCATGTCCTGGAGTCGCGACCTGTCCGCGCGGGGGAGCCGGAGGTTGACTTCCAACGGCGACCGCTCCGTGTCCCTGTGAAGAATCGTTGGGGAGTCGCCTCCCAGGAACACTTGCGCGGCATGTGCGATCTCGTCCTGATTCAGTCCGGCCAGCGCGGCCTTAGTGCGATCGACGACGAAGGTGTACCTGGTCTGATCCGCTTCCACCATGTCGTCCACATCCACGACGTTGCCGGTGGATTCCATGACGGTCCGAACCGAAGAAGCCCGGGCGATCAAATCTTCATAGGATGCGTCGGGCGGTCCGTAGACTTCCGCGACCAGTGTCGAAAGAACCGGCGGTCCCGGCGGCACCTCGACAATCTTGACGTTCGCACCATGCTCTCGGGCAATCCGTGCAATATCCGGACGGATTCTCAGGACAAAGCCGTGACTCTGGTAGCTCCGTGCGTGCTTGTCCACGAGATTGACCCGAATATCGGCAATATTGCTCCCCTTCCGCAGATAGTAGTGGCGTATCAACCCGTTGAAGTCTATCGGGGAATGCAGCCCGACAAAACTCTGAACGTTCTCGACTTCATTGACCGTGGACAGGTAGCGTTCCAGATCACGAGCCGCCGCATCGGTCCGCTCCAAGGTAGTCCCCTCGGGCATGTCGACCAGCACGAGCAGTTCGCTCTTGTTGTCGAACGGGAGCATTTTGACCGGCACCAGGTTGAAGAAAATGAGCGATACGGATACGATGAGCGCAACGAATACCCCGCCAAGGAATAGTCCGCTCCTGCCGCGACTTTCGAGGAAAGGAGTGATGATGCGACGATACGCTTTGTACACGGCGCTCGTCTTGAAATCATATGGTTCGTGAGGCTTATCGTACTCGGCTTTCAATGCTCGGTAGGTGGCCCAGGGCGTCACCGTAAAGGCTATGACCAGCGACATGATCATGGCAATGGGAACGTTGAAGGCCATGGGGCTCATGTAAGGCCCCATCATGCCGGTAATGAAGAACAGCGGAACGAACGAGACAATGACCGCGAGGGTGGCGAGTATCGTAGGCGGCCTGATTTCGTCCACGGCCAGGAGGGTAGCATCGAGAGGGGGATGCTCCTTCTTCCGGAAGTGACGGTGGATATTCTCCACGTCGACGATGGGGTCGTCGACCAACAGACCAAGCGACAGGATCAGTGCGAAGAGCGTCACCCGGTTGATGGAATAACCTGCCAACAGGTTGAACATCAACGTTACGGACAAAGTCATGGGCACGGCCAGGGCCACCACCAGCGCTTCTCGGCCGCCGAGCATGACGGTCAACAAGGCTATGACGCAGAGAACCGCGATGCCCAAGTGCTTGACCAGTTCATTGACCTTTTCGTTCGCGGTCTCCCCGTAATCTCTGGTGACTTCCACGTGAATGTCCGAAGGGATCACGTGTTCCTTGAGCTCGTCCACCTTCGCGATCAGTCCCTTCGCGACGTCCACGGCATTGGTGCCTTTACGCTTGGCCACTGCAATGGTCACCTGAGGGTAGGATCGGAATCCGTTATGGTCGGAGAGGCCTTCCGCACTTCGGGGCCCCGGCGTAAAACGTGTGTAGGAGGTCGCCTCCTCGGGACCGTCTTCCACCCGCGCAACATCGGCCAGGTAGACCGCTCTCCCCTCGCTCACCGTCACCACCAGCCGCTTGAGATCTTCAAGCGACTCAATGAACGGTCCAGCGTCAACAACGATTTCCTCGTCCTTGACATCCATGGTCCCGGCCCGAACATTGACGTTGGCTCCTTTGAGCGATCTCACCATCTCGTTGACCGAGACCTGTCTCGCAGCCATGCGCTCGGGCTGAAGAAGCACTTTGACTTGCCGCTTGCGTCCGCCGACGACGTAAGCCCGTCCGGCATCCGGGATCGCCTGAATCCTGTGGAGGATCTCGTCGGCAACTCGCCGCAATTCGTAATCCGAGTACCGGTCGCTGTACAGTGCAAAGGTCACAATGGGGACATCGTCGATTTCCACCGGCCGGACAACCCAGCCGGCCACCCCGGGAGGTACCTGATCGACGTACGACTCGATCTTCGCGTAGGTCTTAATCAGGCTCTTCTCGCGATCTTCACCCACGTAGAAACGCGCCGTTACCACCGCGGAACCCGGCCTCGATACCGAGTACACGTACTCGATGCCGTCGATCTCCCAAAGTTTACGCTCCAGGTTCACCGTGACGAGGTTTTCCACCTCCTCGGCACTCGCACCGGGGAACTGAATCAGGACGTCCACGACGGGGACGACGATCTGGGGTTCTTCTTCTCTCGGTGATACGAGCAGAGCGGCGATTCCCGCGACCAAGGTAAGAATAATGAAGACAATGGGGAGGCGACTCACCAGGAAAAGTTCGACGATCCTTCCGGTAAGGCCGAGATTGTATTTTTTTGAAAGGTTCAGAGGCGATCTCGAAGAACTCATCGGTACGCTCGCGGGATTGCGGAACAGCCTTTACGTCCCGCGCGAAACGCGGGACAGGACCCCACTGTGGAAAACCTACTCCACTACCAGCTTTTCTCCGGGCTTGAGGCCGGAAAGAATTTCGATACTGCCGTTTCTCGTTCGGCCCGTCTTGACGTGCCTCGTCTTCACTTCACCATTTTCCGCCACCCGAACGCTCTCCAATTGACCCACCGTCCGCAGTGCCGTCTTCGGGATCAGGACGACTTCCACATCCCCCGTGTCAAAGGTAAGTGTGCCGTAAAGACCCGGCTGGAGCCCCGGTTGATCGGGAAGCGGCGCCTTGACGGTTATGGTTCGGCTCTTTTCCTCCCTTATGGGAACCACTTCGCGAATCTTCGTCTCTTGCCTCAATCCCAGGGAGGGAATATCCACCACGACGGGGGTGTTCTCCTTCACGCTTTCGGCATACTGCTCGCCGACCGCGGCCGCCAGTTCAACCGTTCCGGGGCGAAACACGTTCAGCAGATATTGACCCGGCGCCACCATATCGCCGACATTGACTTGCCGCTCACCCACTATGCCGTCAAACGGCGCGGTCACAACGGTGTAGGACAGAAGTGCGCGGGTTTCCTGCAACCGTCCCTCGGCCTGACGAACCGAAGCTCGAGCAACGTCATACGCGGTTCTGGCACGATCGAACTGTTGCTGGGACACTGCGTGTTCTCCATGCAACTTCTCGTATCGGTGGAGATCTCTCTCACTCTCTGCTGCGTTCGCCCTCGCGGTGTTCAGTTGAGCTTCAGCCTGGGCCACTTGCTCATTGAGCTCCCGGGCGTCAATTCGCAGGAGCACGTCGTCCTTCTTGACCTTGGTCCCCGCGTCCACATTGAGTTCTACCACGAATCCTTGCAGTCTGGCGGCTATGCGAGCAGTCTCCCGTGCCGCAACCGTCCCCGTCACCGTGACCTCGCCTTTAGAGAGGCTCGCCGCGACCTCCGTGGTACGCAGATCGTCGCTCGCTCGATCTTCAGGTACAGTACGGCCTGCCGGCACTTTCCTGTGAAAACCGCCCTGCATCCAGACAAGGGCCAGGATGAGAATGACCAGGAACAGCCCGCCGAGAAACAACTTTCTTCTCATGATCCACGGATCTCCACCGATCTCCATTGCTTGCCTGTCGGTACAATTGCCGTACGGAGACGCCGTATCGGAGACGATCGGCTCCCCTCATTTCTGAGAATATACTGTGAGAGCAGTCAGGAGACAAGAAATTGAACACTGATACCCGAGCATAGCCCATGTATCCGGAGTCGGTCAATGTGAATTCCGAGATTATCTCGTTCCTCGGCTCGGACAGGTCAACGGCTGCCGGAAGGGCCGTCTCCGACACGAGCGAGCAGTGCGGCAGCCCGGCGCCCGCAATAGTCAGCCGGTGCATTGGACCGCGCCGGGGACAGGATCACACGTTGACTTCTTGACTGCCAACCTCTAGCATGTGGTTCCATAGGGCTGTCTATTGAGGAGGGTGTATCGTGAAACGAGTCGTTGCGGCATTGATTTGTCTTCTTCCACTCCTGCCCATGGCGGGAGTCTGTTGCCAAGAGGCACGCGCAGAGTCCGACGGACTGCTCGACCTGGTCTTTGAGGTGGTGACCGCGCCGATAGATTTGTTGAGCCATTTGTCGGGAGAGGTACCGCATGCGTACCGCTCTCGCGGCGTCTATCCGGAACAGTGCGTTCCCGTCGAGTGTTGGCCGAGAGGTCCAAGAGATCGGACTGCGCACTATTCCCGTACTCACCATGTCACGCGCACCGGGGCTTATAGAACATCCGGGGCCGGAGGCTCTTATGACGCCGGCCCGACTCGACGCATATCCGCACCGGAACGTTCCAAACCCGGTACCGAACGTGCGTCTCAGCCCGTTCTCCAAAGCAGCCCTGCGGGGCCCAGAGAGATCGTCGTTAAGGTTGAAACCAAGCCCCAGTCGAAATCACCCCGAGAGATCGTCATCAGGGTCGAACCGGGAGACGCGAATCAACCCGCCGGAGAACCGGCGATCGAAGTGGTCACGACTCAGGGAAGGACGGCCCCTGAAGAAACCGTCGTGAAAGTGGAGACTAGACCTCTGCCCGCACCGGCAAAAGAGACTGTTGTGCGAGTGGAGATCAAGGAAGAGCCGGCCGTGGAGACACCCAAGGTTCCGACGCCGCCGCAGCCCGTCTCAAGACCGGCAAAGCCTGAGAAAAAAGAAAAGAAGATCCGGAACTTCCGCGGGTGTGCTCCCTATGGCGGTTACTACTACCGGGGTCCGGGACTGGTGCGTTAGTGGTTTATCGCGTACATACGGTGACACATTCTACTGCCGTTACCGAGTCTGAGCAACGGAACCAGAGCATTCCGGGCACGGAGAAACTGTCTCAAAACTCCGGCATGGAGACAAATCGTCGCACGATGTGGATTCATTTTCGTCACGCAATGCGGGACGGGTTGCCGGCTCGTTGCGGACGTTTGCTGCAGACCTCTGTAGGGGCGGGTTTTATACCCGCCCACAATCGAGCACCCAGAATCGGGCGGGTGTAAAACCCGCCCCTACACCGCGGCGTGCCACGACTTGCGCTTGCATTTGAGTTTTGAGACAATTTCCGGAGGCCCGGGCTACGAAAGAAAGTACGGAGCGTCAAACCACTCTTGTGGGACGGGCGTCTCTGCCCGTTATCTTCTGCGCCTCTGTACCGGTTTCTGCTCCCGGAGCGCCCGGCATCCCGCGCAGAACGCGAGACGGGACGCGACCGAGCGCTCAAGGGAATGCGACCGTATTTGTGCCACAGAGCAGTTAGTTCCGGGCGGCGTTCCAAGCCGTGCCGTGCAACAGGTCGTCTTCGGCCCGGCCTTTGCACGCATGAATCGCCGCCGGACGGCTCATCCCGGTCGGACTTGGCTTTGAACCTCGGCCAGGCGCTTCCTGAAGAGATCCGGCGACGGTGCTCCCACTATCTTGTGCGTTCCATCCACAACAAAAGTCGGGACCGCGGTCACTCCAAGTGCGTCTGCGTCGCGCCGGGCATGAAACAGCCTCGAAAGGTACGTCCCCTCGGCAAGCGCGCGCTGTAGTTCGGCCGGGTCGAGGCCGTCCTCTTGGGCCAAATCGAGCAGAACCTCCACGTTTCCGATGTCACGGGTATCAGTGAAATACGCGTAAAAGACCCGATTGTGAAACGAATGAAAATGCCCTCGGTCCCGAGCGAATTCGACCGCCTGCAACGCGGAACGGGAATTGGACGTGACCTTCACCTCACCGAAAATTATGCCCAAAGGTTCACCCGTTCGGCGGAGGTTCTCATAGATCCGGTGCAGGTCTTCGGGGGAGAATCGTCGGGTTAGGGGAATTCCCTCCGGAGGCGTCTCCGGGCGAAGTTCATAGCTGACCCACTCGTCTTGGATGGAGAACTCTCTCTTGAGCTTTTCGACAAGTCCCTTGCCGATATAGCAGTACGGTCACACAAAATCGGAAAATATTCGCATCTTCATTCGGGGCGCCTCAATCGAATCTCGGAGATCCGACATGCATTGCCGGTTGATTTTCTCCGGATTCTCGCTGCTTCATTTCCTTATTGGTAGGGCGAAGAGCGCACGCTAAATTGTGGGCTCTTCGCTGAAGGTAGGTATATTACCATTCGACACCGGCTTTTCGAAGGAGTTCCATCTCTCTGATTCAATCCCGGTCAAGCGGGGGCTTCACTACCCCCGGAGACGACACCGTTAGCGTCTGAAGCCTCCACGGCCTCCGCCACCGCGGGAGAATCCTCCCATTCCGCCTCTGCCGCCTCCGATCCGCCCGGAGAATCCACCGCGGGACCCTCCGCCGCCGATACGGAAGCCGCCGCCTCTGGACGCCCCACCGAGGCTCATTCCGCCAACTCTACCACCGCCGATGCGGAAGCTACCGCCTCTTGAGCCACCCATACGGAAGCTGCCGCCTCTGGGGGCTGAACCGAAGGCCGCGCTTCGGCCTCTGGAACCGCCCATACGGAAGCTGCCGCCTCTGGATGCGGCACCGAGGTTGATTGCACTGCCTCTACCTCCGCCGTAGCGGAAGCCGCGATTGCTTCCTCTGACTGCAGAGGTCATTGCTCGTCTGTCGACTCCCAGAGCGCTGCCGCCTCGTCTCGAGCCTACGCGCAGGCTGCCGCCCCGCGTGCCCGCACCGATGACGGGTCTCCGATCTCTGTTCACTCTCCAGGCGCGTCTGTCCCAATGACGCGGTTTCCCGTAGCGCCAATAGTCCTTACCATGGAATCTATTCGTGTAGAACCTCTTGTGGAACCTCTTTCCAATGTAGTACCAGGGGTATGCGCCGTAGATGTACGCGCCCAGAGGGTAGGCGTAATTGTAGTCGTAGAAATACGGGTCCACAATCAAGTCTTCCGGGTACAGGGTGGGATAGCTTTCGACCACGACTTCCCGTACGGGTGAAGTGCGCGTGGGATATGACGGATCCAGGCCCGTGCCGATCTGCGCTGCATGAACCCAGCCGCTGACGGGATGCGATATCTCGGCCCAATTGTTCTCAGACCATAAGCCGGTGAGCGTAAGCGTCTCACCGTGAGCGAGACACCCGACCACCTCGAATTCAGAACCGGGACCTTCCCGCACTCTCAGACAGTTCTCCGGCTGGTCCACGCCGGTCACGACGGCGGGAGCGCTCTGTGGAACAATGTAAGAGGCCTGGACCCAGGCTCCGTGAAAAGGCGTGCGAATTCTCACCCAACCGTTTGCGAACTCCAAGTAGTTTTTCACTCTCGTTCCGTTTCTCAATACTCCGAGCGCGCGGTCCGACTGCGAAGGTCCCGCCCTTACAACCGCTCCGCGCGCACTGTCGGGTGCCGCTACCGTTCCTGCAATCGGTCCCACGGCCTCGTACTGGACGTTTGCGGCCTCCGCACCCAAGGACCATACGACACAGGCCGTGACTACCGTCGCGATGAACAGACCGCGGTAAAATGCTTTTCTCATGACTCGTCCTCCCATTCTTCGGTCAGGAGATCGCGATCGGTTTCCGTCCACGTTGAAGATTCCCCAATCGTCTCCTTACACATTAGACTGGAACCGCGCCCAAATGTTTAATTCCCAGCATGCCGGTGGTGCCGTCACCCCCGGGAAATCGGCTCCCTCACGTCAAAAAAATCTGGCTTAACGGGGCGATCTGATCTACACTCAAGCAGAAAGAATAGATGGTGAAGCCTGCCGGAGGTGTGTGCATTGGGAGGGGACTTAACTGATATTGCGAGACTGGCCCGGCTTTTTGACCTGAGCGATCTCGAAATCAGCGACACATCGCGCACGCTTCAAGAAAGCGGCTCTTCCGGTCCGGATCTCAACGCTGCATTCTTGGAGGCATCGTTGGAGGGCGACACCGAGGTAGCGGACCTGCTGTTGGAAAGCGGTGCGGATGTCCATGCCCGGAATAATGCCGGCGACACTGCTCTAATCCTCGCAGCCTACGAGGGCAAACTCGACGTTGCACGATTGTTGATTGAAAAGGGGGCCGACGTCAACGCGGCGAGCGACTACGGGAACACGCCTTTGCTCCGAGCCGCGTACAGGGGACACGCCGATCTGGTGGAGCTGCTCTTGGAGCAAGGGGCCGATATCCGGGCCAGGAACAGGTACGGGAACACCGCACTCATTGAAGCATGCTTGAGCGGCCACCATAAAGCGGCGCAGATTCTTCTGGATCACGGCGCGCATTACGAGGAACGTGACAACGACGGCACCACCCCCTTGATTGCCGCATCGAGTCTCGGGAATTTCGAAGTCGTCAAACTTCTGCTCGCCGGAGGTGCGGCGGAAAACGCAAAGAATTATTTTGGGAACACTGCTCTGATTGTTGCAGCACGGGGTGGGTACACCAAGGTCGTTGAACTGCTGCTTGACGCCCGAGCGGAAGTGGAAGCCAGGGACAATCGCGGGAACACCGCCTTGACCGTGGCGGCCAGGGGAGGGTATGCGGAAGTGGTGGATCGCCTCGTGAATTCCGGCGCGGATTTCGAGGTTCGGGACAAGTCCGGCAACACGCCTTTGATGAGAGCGGCATACAAGGGCCACCTGGAAGTGGTCCGGCGTCTGTTGGAGGCCGGAGCTTCAGTGCATGCTTCGGACACGAGGAATGGGTTGACCGCGTTGATGAAGGCTTCGTTCAAGGGGCATCTCAAGGTTCTGAAGTTGCTCCTCGAAAAGGGAGCCGATATCAACGTACGAGATCGAGGCGGTCATACTGCGCTCATGATCGCGGTGTACAGGGATCACCCACGAATCGTAGAATATCTGCTCGAGCGGGGCGCCGATCCCCACGTCAAGGACGTTACGGGGAAATCCGCACTTATGTACGCCAAATCCGCTCAAGTGGAGACGGTCCTGACACAGGTAACCGACATACTCTGACGACGTGCCCGAACCCACTCACCGCTCTATCTCTTAGACCCCCATGATCGGCGGATCACAACTGACCATGAAAGTCCACGTGAACTCCGGGCCGCAGATCCCGCGGGACGCGGGACGGATAGGCATTCCCGGGCGGAGCCTGGGAACGAGGAGGAAACCCGATTCCTCCACAGTTCCGCCGGTCGCTCCCGTCTTTGCGAGGAGCCGAGCGACGAAGCAATCTCAATGCTCGATGCAACGCCGGCAATGATAAACTGAAGGTGTTCGCATTATTCGAGAAACGGCACCATAAGACTTTGAGGACCCGTCAAGCGCCTTCAGGATCGCAATCTGCATCGTGTTTTCCCGGTCCGGCCAATCCGGACAGGGCGTCGGCAAAAGCCGCGAACTCCTTGGGAGACAGCGTCTCTCCCCGTCTGGCAAGGTCAATGCCGGCATCCTGAGCCGCGACGTGCACCATGCTCTCCGTAATACCGGGAATGGTGAGGTTTTTCAGGGTATTCTTGAGCGTCTTGCGCCTGCCGGTAAACGCGGCCTTGACCAACCGCGTGAGCAGCCCCGGGTCGGAGACCCCCACCGGAAGAGATGATGGGAACGTGATGCGGACCAGAGAAGAGATCACTTCGGGAACGGGAAAGAAAGCTTTTGGAGGGATGTTGAAGAGGCTCTCCACTTCCGCGCTCACACCGAGCAGAACCGTGAGAATACCGTAGTCCTTCGTCCCGGGTTCGGCGACAAGTCGTTGCGCAACTTCTTTTTGCAGGAGAATGTACAGCGATTGGAAGATGTCTCGGTTCTCGTGAAACATGAACACAAGTCGGCTCGAAATATTGTAGGGCAAATTGGCGACGACTTTCAGCCTGCCGACCTGACCGGCGAGCGCGTGAAAGTCGTACGTCAGGGCGTCGGCATGCACGAGAACCACTCCTTGTGAGTCCGAGAACTTTTCTTGGAGGACCCGGAAAAAGCCTGAATCCAGTTCCAACGCCCACACCTTGGCCCCGCGGTCCAGTAGGGCTTCCGTGAGCACCCCCAGCCCCGCCCCGACTTCAATGATGCATTCGTCCGGTTGAACCCGGGCCGCAGCCAAGATCTTGTGTAAGTACGCTCGATCGACAAGGAGATTCTGCCCCATCCATTTCTTCGGGCTGAGACCGTGTTTCTCAAAGAGCTTCCTGACGTGACGGGCATCGGCCAATTTACGTATCCTGTTCAGCTATGGCGGCACCAAGACGGACCCATTACAGGCCGGACTCTTGTCGACATTTCCGTTTGAGTTTTTCCTTGCACTCTCGCAATATTTGACCGCCGAAACTGGACGGATGCGCGCCCGCACTTTCGATCAACGGGAAACAGCGTTCCCAGTTCTTGTTGCACCAGTCGACCGCGTCCTGGAACTGCTTATAGCATTCCGGCAATCCTGCACGATAACACTCGTTGAATGCCATTCTTTTCTCGGCCCGATCTCGATACTGAGCGGCCTTTGATCCCACCCCCGGTTGGTCCGTGCCGGCCGAGTCGTTTACCGAGAGGCCAAGGATCCAAACCAGGCACATGGTATGGATAAACAGTCGAGGAGTCATTGCTTGCCTCTCACATGGCTGCAACCATGGTCCCGTCATGTTCCCTTTCGGCGTCATGCCGCGCCCAAGTAAGCTTTGGCCTGACCATGAACCGTAGGACTCACGGTTGCGGGGACTTCCCGGACTATTCGTTCCAGAGCCTTCGTCACCAGGGCTCGGAGGTCGTCCTTGAGCAACCGGACCAGCTGAAAGGTGTTGAGCAGCCTTGATGCGACGTAGCCGTTTATCGAGGACAGTTCAATCACCGTATCGGCCACCCACCCGATCCCCTGTTCCGTCCACACCATCTTGTTGTTGACGGCCATGGGGAGCAGCAGGGCTCTTGACCAGGTCGGATTCCTGATGTCAAAGGTCGCGCGCCGTTTCTCCGCTTCGATCATGTCGAAGACATCGTCTCGGGTGCCTGCCGAAACGACGCGCAGATAGTTGGCGTACGCGCTGAGGTGACCATGCCAGGCTGCGTACGTATCTTCGAGAATCCTTCTTCGCTCCGAAGCGGAACTCCTGTTCAACGCGATGAGTGAAGCAACACGGTCCGTGGCGGAGGTCGCCGCGCGATGATGGTCCAGAATCAGTCGATGTGACTCGGGAGTGTCGTCGATCGCAATAAGTTCCAGGAGCACATTCTTCGGGATCCGATCTTCGATTCCCTCTCTGGGCGATTGTCGTGGACGATAGGTGTCCAAATCGTGAAAACGGCTCACGAGGAGGTCTCTGAAGGAACGATTCACCGCGGCCATGAGAAGTTCCCTCGCGGCGACCATTTCTCGATACCAGCCGATGTAGTCTCTATCCAGCGGCTGCTCGTCAATTCGCAGACAGAACGCCTGCAACCCTGGCGGCAGGTCGCGGTCTTCCAGAATGGTCCGATACAGAGACAACCAGTCCGGGTCGATTTCCTCCCCCGGATCGTGCATCAGTCCAACTCGCTGGATGTCGGTAAGTTGTCGCATGGCCTCGACCCTGTTGAACGGGTTGGTGTCCCTGCGAGCCTGCAAGGCGAGACTTTGCGGCGAAACGCCGTGGAGCGCGAAGGTCCCGTAGAATGAGTAGTCACGATTGATGGAGGCAAAGGCCGGTTCTTCGTCGCCGACCCAAATGGACAGGGTGGCCTTCTCTTGATCGAATTCGAACACCTGCTCGCTCCCCGGAACGACCGTACCGTCTTTGGCGACCAGGGCAAGTTGGATCGGCAGGTGAAACGGCGCCGGGGCGTTACCAAAATCCTGCGAGAAATCTATCAGATACCTTCCGGCCTCCGCATCATACCGAGTCGTTGCGGCAACCTTCGGATAGCCTCTGGTGTAGAGCCAACCCTGTTTGAACCGGCTCAGATCCCGTCCCGAGACCTCCTCGAAACAAGCGAAAAACTGTTCCGTGTCCGCATTGGAGTACTTGTACCGGGAAAAATAGAGCGTCTTGCCTGCATCAAACTTGTCCGCACCAATGATGAGCCGCAACATTCCGATCACTTCGGCTGCCTTGACGTAGGTGACTCCGTCGATCAGTTCATCCGGGTCGTTGAAGCCTTCCCGCACGATCCGACCCGCTCTGCCCCCGTCTTCTATTGCCAGGGGACCGAGCAGAGGACTCCTAATCGCGTCCACTTGGTTGAGTCGGATGAACGCGGGATCGAACATGTCGGCCATGTATTGTCGTTCGACGTCCACCGTGTACGCTTCATTGAGCCACACGTCGAACGGGGTCTCCATGGTGGTTTCACTTCCGCATTGGTTGTGCTCGAACTCGTGGACAATAACCGCGTGAACGTAGAGCAGCGTCTGATCCAATGTGTGCTCGTCCACCAGAGCGGAATCGGTCACGATGGTCGTATTGCCCATGTTCTCCATACCGCCGAAATTGGACTTGTTCATGCAGATCGTTCTGTAGGTGTCCGCCGGGTACTCGTAATCCTGAGTCTTCTTGACCCAGAGCACCGCGTCCTTGAGTATGGCCATGGGAATTCGCACGTCGTCGATTCGTCCGGGCGGTACCAAGTATTCCAACCGCACCGTTCGACCGGTATCAAACGTTACGAAGTCGGTCAGCGTGTCCCATGTTCCCACACAGACCAGAAAGAGGTACGGCGGCATGGGAATACTGTTTTCGTATCGGATGATTTGGCGGAAGGGATCGTCCGGCTTGGGAACGGGGTTGCCGTCGGGATTGAGGTCCGCACTGATGTTGCCGTTGCTGATCATCCGTCCATAGGACGCATCGGCTTCGATGGTGGTTGTCATGGTACACTTGGCGCGGCAATCGTCCAAGATGGGAGCTATCCGTTGAAAACCCCATTGCTGGCACTGTGACATGAACTGCTGAGGCGCTCCCGGGGGCGTGGAATCCTTATAGATGCCCTCCAGAATGTGGTCGGAAGGGATGCACAGCGTCACCGTCCGTATCCCGAAGCGTTGCCCCGGACGCATTCTTTTCGGAAGGCGCACGACGAGCCGGTTCACATCCTCAAGGTATTGATATTCCATAGGCTGCCCTGGGTCGTCGCTTACGGTGGGGTCTTCGAGCAGGCGTACCTGTCGAATGTCCAGTTCCTTTGCGTCCAGAGCCAAGTCGGCCAATTCCTCAACCGCGGTCATATCCAACAGATTGGCAACCTCGACCACGTCATCGAGGAAATTAATATACAGGGTAATATGATTGAGTTTCACGGGCAGAGGAGGAAAATCCTCACGGCGATACTTGTATGCTTGCTCAACCAATTCTACAATCTCCTTCCGTCGGATAGGCGGGGACCGATACGCACGTAGGTCACGAAACATGGAGCGGCCCGGGTACGAGCGGATTTCCGGCACGGCCTTTCGCTTCACATCACGTTGATTTATGCGTCCGGACGGGCGCCGACTCGGTCTCGCACGTCCGACCATTGACCGCTCCCCGTGGATGCTTACTATATCATAAGTACGTCGTAATAGACGTACGTCGAGTCAATTGCACCTAGGAGGCATGCCATGGCAACCAAAATTGAATGGGAAACGGACATGGACAAGGCTCTTGCAAGAGCGAAATCCGAAGGCAGAGAGGTATTGCTCGATTTTTACAACCCCGGTTGAATCGGCTGTCAACAGATGGATGCGGTTACGTATCCCGACGAAAAGGTCTCCGGGTATATTAACGCCAACCTGATTCCGTTGAGACTCCAATTCGACGACAAGACTCACGCCGAGAATTACAAAATAAAATGGACTCCGACCATTATTGTGTTGGACACCGACGGTCAAGAGAGTCATCGATCGGTGGGGTTCCTTGCTACTGACGAATTGATTCCCGCTCTTCAACTAGGGATCGGGAAGGCGCACTTCGAGGCGGGCCGGTTCGACCGTGCCATTTCCGCGTTCGATAAGCTCCTTGAAGACCATTCCGGGAGTGAAGCGGCACCCGAAGCGATCTTCTATCGCGGGGTCGCAACCTACAAGCACACGAACAATCCCAAGCCGTTGCGGGAGGTGTACGACAAACTCAATGCCGAGTATCCCGACAGTGAATGGACCAAGAAGGCCCATCCGTACCGTCTGATCGACTAAGTGTTTCATGGCGTAGATTCTGTGACACATTCTGCTCCCGTTACCCAGCCCGATAACCGGAACCGGAGCACTCCGGGCACGGAGGCCCGGGCTACGAAAGAAAGTGCGGAGCCTCAAACCACTCTTGTGGGACTGCCGCGTTCTGCGCGGGATGCCGGTCATCGCCTGCACCTCCATGCCGGTCTGGTAGAGGTAGGCCTCTGTGCCTACCCATGGGCACCCACAGGGGGGTGCCCCTACACACATTCCCCACAGCCCCGGGGCGGGAACCGCGAGGAGACATGAGACACGGAGCACGGCCCGTAACCGAATGACGTTGTGTATCAGCGATTTTTGCTTTCCCGACCCTGCCGAAGTCTGGTAATAATGACCCATCGGACCCTTATGGAAAGGGATCAATTTGGGGAAGGTGCCGGGATGGCCTTTGAACCGGGCAAGCTGATGAGAAAGTTGTACGGTCTCGTGATCCTCCTCGTGGTACTCCAGGCCGTGGCCATTGGGCTGGTGATTCGATTCGCCTCGGACAGAATGGAGCGAGACCGTACGCTCCTGGAAAGAACCGGTGTCATGATGGAGGAAGTGTTCCCCGGGATCCGGAAGGACCTGTCCGACATCTCGAAAAAGGCCATCGAGATCAAGAGCGGCATATCCGGACTGGAACGGCAGGTGTCCCAAGTCGATCGGCATGTCGGCCGGGTCGGCCAAGAAGTGGTTCACGTCGGCACCCAAGTGAAAGACGTGAACGGGAACCTCACGGGATTCGTCCACGACAGATCGGGGTTGATCTGGGGACATTCCCTTAATCCCTACCTTCTTCTCGGAGTCCTTGTGGCCATGGTCGCGAGCTTTCCCGTCTGTGCGTGGTTCTTCGGCCGGCGCCGCGAGGCTCCGGCGGCCCCCCACCGCGACGCATTGCTTGACTCACCCGCTGAGTCCTTTTTGATCCGATTGACCCGGCTGTCCGAACTGGTAGGTAAGATAGGCGCGGACACCAGGAAATCTGGTAGGCCGAGTCCGGAACTCGAGAGCCTCATGATGGAGACGGAACGCTTGATACGGGAGGCTCGATCGGAGTTGGACGTCCTCGTTCCGAACACGTCCGCGGATCCGGGTGACGACGATATTCGCCCCGATAAACTCAATGAGAGGAATCCATTACTCCATTGAACCGCCTGCACACGAATCGTGAAGCAAGAACGGCCAGAGTAAGACGAAACACGGTTAGGTGACCCCCAATGGCAAAGCCGACCACACGAAAGCAGCCTGTGTCCTCAGGCATCGAGAAACTGGACCGCTTGCTGGGCGGCTTGTTCATAGGCGACAACGTCATCTGGTACGATGATGCGGGAAGTCTCGCTTCGGCATTTTGCCTCAACTTTGCCCAGACCTGCAGAAGTGAGAATCAACCTATCATCTATGCGACCTTCGACCGCTCCCCGCGAAATCTTCTCGAGAAATTGGGGCCTCTTGCCGAGTACCCCGGCCTGACCATACTGGACTGCTTCACCTGGGGCAAAGGCGCGGGATCGGACGTGTTTCTGCGATTCTACTATGAGGATCGTCCGGAATGGCCGTGCCGAATCGTGAGAGTCGACGATCCCCGCCACCCGAATCAAGTGATGGACGCCTTGTACGGAGTTCATGCCTCGCTCACGGGAGAAGTCCGCTTCGTCTTCGAGAGCATGACCGGCATGCAAGAGCTCTGGGGGGGCGAGGAAGAGTTATTGCACTTTTATTCCCACTCGTGTCCCCGGCTGTATGAACTGAACACCATCGCCTACTGGATCATGGAAAAGGACGCTCACTCACCTCGCCAAAAGGCCCAAATCAACCAGATAGCCCAGGTGGCGATCGACCTTTCCATCAAGCGAGGCACCACTTCCCTGACCATCCTGAAGGCCGAAAAAAGGAGCCTCGATAATCAGCACAAGCCGTTTACCTACTGGACAAAGGACCTTGAGATCAACATTGAAGACGAAGCCGGAGCGTCCGGGCGAATTGAATTGGGTCGCAGGCTCAAGGAAATACGGACCAAGCGCGGCTTCTCCCAGACTGAACTGGCAAGACTCGTGGGAGTTACTCCCAGCACCATCTCTCAGGTAGAGAGCAGCCTTATTTTTCCTTCCATACCCGCGTTGCTCAAGATGGCGGAAGTTTTGTCCGTGAACGTCAGCTCGTTTTTCCAGGCCAAGACCGACATGTCCAAGAAGCTCGTGTTTCCCGCGTCCGACGCGACGGAGATCAGGTTTCCCGATCTGAATTCCGAGGGGCTCTTCGCGAAAGCTCTCACACCGGTTGATTTGGAGACGAGGGCCGAACCCTTCCTGCTGGAAATTGCTCCGAACACGAAGCTCCCGTCGCATTTCTTCGTGTACAAGGGTGCGGAGCTTGGTTACGTAATCGCGGGCAGGATCACCATGTCGATCGACAAGGAGGGATATTCGCTCGGTCCGGGCGACGTGGTCTACCTGGAATCCGACATCCCCACCCAATGGCACAACGAAGGCCCGGCCGTGGCCAAGCTGCTGTGGATACGCGTGAAATAGTGGGGAGGCATTCGCCGTGGGGTAGTCCGTGGCGGATTGAAGCAATCGCGAGACATGCGCACGTTGTCGGAGACGCCACGGGGCAGTCGCTTCCCGTCGTTCGCTGCGTCTCTTCATCCCCTCTTCACTGCCGACCACCGTGCTTGTAGGCATATGACGGAAGTTTTCTCCAAAGTCCGTTTCAATGGTGGAAACTCTCACGGAATGCAGAGGAGAAGTCACCTATTTGTCGTGGCCGTGTGAGTCGGTCTTCGGCCTCATGACATTGCGATCTCCCGCACCGAGACGTTCCATGATTTGAAGCATCTCACGGAAGTCTCTCTCGGAGACTTTGACGATTTCAAATCCGGCCTCACTCAACATTACCTCGGCCAGATCAATTCGTGTCCATCTACACACGGCCTCCAGTTGGAACATTGACGGGATTGGCTCCTTACCGGTTCGCATCGCGAACAACTTTTTGTCAAACGCGCCGATTTCAAGACCCCTCGTCCGGAACCCACGTTCGGACAGGTCAATAATTACGCCGGATGCCGACGAATCTCCTATCACTTCCACCCGGAGGGGAATTCTCAGGTATGTTCTGGGCTCACGACGGGTTTGGACCCGATTCTTGGGATCGTCGAAGTACGCTCCTCGTTCCATCAGCTCCTCGGGTCTGAGCGCACATCTGTGTACAAGTTTTTCCAGTACTCTTTGCAAGAGCACGAAAGACAGGCCGTACTTCTCCATCAACTCGAAATCTGACGCTCGGGACCGTATCTCGGCAACCAGTCGGTTGGCATTGATTTTGCGAGGCATGAGATTCCCCCTCAAAGGACTTCCGAAGGGTGTGCACGGTTCGGAAATGCAATCAGAGTTCCGAATATCGGTCGGTCCGGTTGGAAACGCTTTTCTCGAAAGAGACCGTGCACCCTCTTTCAACGGTTCGGTTACGCATTTTTCGCGCCGAGATTGCTTCGTCGCTCCGGGGACGCCCCCACTTCAGGGGAGCGCAAGATTCATGAGAGGGACACGGGAGGGGACGTGCCCGTCGATAAATCAAATCTCCACGGCAAACGTGTATTGCCCGATGAACTGTCTGAGAAACTCATAGTCCTTGTTCGATATCCGGGTGATGCGAAATCCCGCGCAAGGATCCCCGTGTGGTTCTTGCGTCCCCGTCCAACGACATTCGGCCTCGAATTCGAACGGAACCACCAGCCCCGTTTCATCTCCCAGGACAATGATGGTCTTCACGTCTCCAACTCGCACGACAATTCCGGATATTCCTACGCCCGTCTCCGTGATGTCGTTGAGTTGGTATGGCGTACCTGCCCTCCCCGCTTCACTCGCAGACACGAGTACACTGGGGAAGTTTCTCAATGCTTTTCGGAAATCCACCCTTTTCGCTCGGCCGTCGCGTGAGGCGCGTGAAACCTTTCCGTCACAGAATACCGATCCGTCGGGCCGGGCGTACTCTTCCTTGACTCCGGCCAATCCCTCCCGAGAGAGCTGGTACTTCTCTATGAGCTGGATATCGGTCATCCCCAAGTGAATGTCATCGAAAATCGCCTGCAATCTTCGCATTCGAATTTCCAGAAACAACTTACAGGCCGAGCGAAGTTGCGCGGCCGACAAATCGTACTTCTTCCTCAGGTCCTCTTCGGTCATTCCGCCCGTAAGGTCCTTGAGAATTCCCCTGCCGTCAATCCTGCGCTTCATTTCCGCGTCACCATATCCGGGATCTTGCGAATCACGAAGAATCGTCACTGATTTGAAGAGATTATACTCGATTAAGGCTCCAGGAATCCACTATATTCGGCGGCATGGAGCCCGTATTGACCGAAGCGAAAAACCGGATGCCGACTTGCCGACTCTTTCGTAACGCTATCAGACCCTTTCAGTTCCGAGCGGCGGGTTTTGGGCCGTCCAAGAATGTGGTCAGTCCTGCTCCACCATCGGAATGGTGAATGAGAACGTGCTCCCTTTGTTCAGCCCTTCACTCTCCGCCCGGATCGTACCCCCGTGGAGTTCAACCAGTTTGCGAGTCAACGCGAGCCCCAGACCTGTTCCACCGTGCTTACGGATCAGGGAGTTGTCGCCCTGTTCGAAGGCCTCGAAAATTCGTTCCTTGTCTTCAGGTCTGAAACCGGCACCGGAGTCCGAGATGCCCACAAGCAAAGACTTGCCTTGTACCACGGCCTTCAATGTGATGGTTCCTCCATCGGGCGTGAACTTGGCCGAATTGGAGAGAAGGTTGAATATGATCTGCCGCAGTTTCACTTCATCCGCCTTAATCTTCATGCCGGAAAGGCCTTTGTCGAAATCAATGTCAATTCGGATGCCTTTCCGTCGAGCCGTCTGATCGATCATTTCCAGGCTGGACCGCAGGAGTCTCTCCACATCCACATAGTCGTCCTGAAGCGCCATCTTCCCGGCCTCCACCTTGGCCAGGTCCAAGATTTCGTTAATCAGATGGAGCAAATGTGCCCCGCTTTCCGCAATGTATCTGACGAACTTAATCTGTTGATCGTTCAACTCCCCGTAGGACTGATCTTCCAGGATCTGTGAAAACCCGATTACGGCATTCAAGGGTGTCCGTATCTCATGGCTCATGTTGGAGAGGAATCTGCTCTTGGCCGTATTGGCCGCCTCTGCTTCTTGACGGAGGCGCACCGAGAGTTCCAGCGCACTTCTAATTTCTTCTTCCGCCCGCTTCTGCTCCGTAACGTCCCCGCATGTGATGAAGTGCTCGCCCGATTCCAATTGAACGGGTCTGAACAGTATCTCTTTGTGCGTACCGTCCTTGCACTTGACACGACAAATACGCGGTCTCAATTCTCCCACTTCGGCTTTCTCCAAGTCATGCTTCCACAGTGAAATGACTTCGTGACGGTACGCGGGATCCGGAAAGGCCAATCTGCAGAATTCCCGTCCATTTCCGATCTCGCTCAAATCATATCCGAACAGTTCCTTGAACTTGGGGTTGACGTACAAGTATGTTCCGTCCTCACTCGCCATTACCAATCCAAAGGGAGCGTATCGGGCCAATGTCTCGAATCGCCTTTGTTGCACCTCAAGCTTCCGTTCCGATCGCCTGAGCTCGGTAACGTCGTGCCCGACGGAAATCACGCTGCCGTCGGGTAGGCGAAAGTTTGCCCACAACTGGGTATGTTGGGATCCATTCTTGTCCAAGGGTGTGAATTCGCGAAATTGGCCGTCGGCTGCGTCAATGGACTCCTTTACGACGCGATATGCTTGGGGGTCGGGATAGCACAGGGCAAGGACATCAACCGTTTGCGCTTCTTCCAAAGACCACCCCAGTCTCTTTTCAATCTCACGATTCCACAATAGAATTTTCCCTTCCGGGGAGAACGCGTTTATCATTATGGGTACGTTATCGTAAATCGCGCGAAACCGCTTCTCGCTGTTTTTCAACGCGTGCTCGGCCCTTTTCCGTTCCGATATGTCCAGAATGGTCGCCACGGCCCCCTTCATCGGGTTCGTTGCATCCAACGCACTGATCCCGATGTGGCCGTGAAATACCGACCCGTCTCTCTTCTTGAACAGTGCATCGGTGCTCGCATGTGATTCGGAACTGAGACCCTCGTAGAGGGTCTTGCCGACACGTGTGTATTCTTCTTCGGATGCATACAAGACTCTGGTGCTTCCGCCTCCGTAGTCTGTGTCGTCTTCAAGCCCGAACATTTCGACCATTCGACGGTTAGCCCAGAGCATCGTCCTTCCCTCGACATAACCGATCCCGACCGGTGAGGCGTTCAACACGTTTCTCAGGACTTCCTCCCTTTCCCGCAACTCGTTTTCCGCTTTCTTGCGAAGGGCTATTTCTTTGGTGAGTCGCTGCCGACGAGCTTGACTGAGATGGTTCTGTTTTCTCTCTCGGGTGAGGTCTTCCATCAGCACCAGAATGTACCGTTCGTTCATGATTCTCATGGACCTGAAGGTCATTCGCCCCCACACGACGTTCTTCCCAATCTCTATTTTGTACTCGTGAATTCTCGGCTTTCTATCTTCGAATACGGCTCCCAGCAGTGCGTCGGCCGCGACGGCTTCGGACCGATCCGGGAACAGATTGGAAAAAGGCGAGCCGACGACGCTTACATAGGTGGGATTAATTCTCGCGCACGCTTGGTTTGCAACGGAAATCCTTTGGGATTCGTCAATCAGGAAGGCAGGAATAGGAAGAGCCTGGAGCAGCTTTCCGAAAGTGGTCGCCCATATGTCTCCCCGTATATCGAAGCTCCCCGAGGTGGTAATGTCGTCAGTAAAGAGGCCCTTGAGATCGATGGTTTGGGTGGCGTCGCGTGAGTTCCTTGTCTGATCCGGGAGTTCCTCGTAATCTCCCAATTGCAGCGAATCTACCGGTACTCCCCGTATCTCGGCCAGTACTTCACGCAATTGAACAAGCTCTTTGATGAGTTGCCGTCTCGTCTTATCCCGGTCCTTCATCATCCCCCCGTATTCACCACCATGAGTGGACACCAGTTTTTACATCATGTCACGTTTAAGAAGATATTTCAATACGGTGAGAAATGTCAATGAAATTGGATTCACCGCGGCAAGACGGACCGGAGAGCGGCGGGTCGAATCCCTTGACAATGCAGCCTCAGCTCGCTAATCTAGCGGCCTCAGGCTGTCTTCATCTTCTGAATTTGGTGGGGGTATGTGATGACAAAAGCTGAACTGGTCGGCATGATCGCAGAAGAAGCCGGTATCACCAAGAAAGCGGCCTCCGCTGCGCTGGAGGCTATCGTAACGGCTATTTACTCGTCACTGAAAAAGAAGGACGGCACGATCCGAATAGCGGATCTGGGGTCCTTTAAAGTGGTGCGAAGAAAAGCCCGGACCGGCGTGAACCCGCAGACTCGAAAGAAAATCAAGATCCCGGCGGCCGACGTTCCTCGATTTGCCGCGGCAAAAGCTCTGAGAGATGCGGTGAAGAAGCCCGCGTGAACCCTGCTTCGATCAAGGCAATGAATGAGACCGACCTCTTCACGCGCGTGCGCGGGCACTCCCGTTTCCCGTTGGAAAAAGACCTGAGATGTCGCACGCCGTGTTCGGCTCAATGACCGAGGCTCTCCACCTCGACGGATCGTAGCGAGAGACGGAGATGTAGATCTCGAGGTTTCAGGAACGCGAGGGTCGCACCATGGGCAACTCCGTGCCCCGCGGTGAAACGCCGGTGGAACCAAAGAAACCGACTTTCTTCAACCCGGACAGGGGCCTCTAAGACGGCCCCGGGAAGACCGTTATGAGATTTGGAACATGTCAAGGCGCTACACATACTGGAGGAACACATGAACCGAGCCAAGATGACGACCCCGATTCTCTTTACGATTGCGCTCGGGATCCTTGGGGGTAGGATTGATGCGGTAAGGGCCGACTCCAATTTCGACCTGCTCATGGCGGCGGTAAAGGGCGATCTTGCCGCGGTAAAGGTATTGACCGCGAAGGGAGCGGCCATCAATCATTCCTGTGGAGGTCTTACCCCGCTGATCGCCGCGGCGGCCAAGGGTCAACTGGATATTGTCAAGCACCTTCTCGCAGAGGGCGCCGACGTCAACAACAAGTCCAGGCAGGGGCCTACAGCCCTCATGCAGGCCGCGGCGGCGGGAAACGTCGAGATGGTGCGTCTCTTGCTCGAGCAAGGCGCGGACGTCAACGCGGAGGCGACGTATATCTGGACAGACCTGCCGCTCACCGGAGTGGACTGCGTGGATCTGGAGAGATTGGCCGCCGTAGAAGATCTGTGTGAAGGAGAGAAGTGCTGTATGACGGCGCTGTGCGTGGCCGCAACCCCTGAAATTGCGAAACTGTTGAAGCAACATGGAGCTGTTGAATAGCCCTTCTCTGGGGACGTCGGATCTCCTCGATCCCGGTTGCGGCAACGGTTTGGAAAAGAATCCGACACAGCGGGACCGTTTCAACGGCATGGGCGGCTGCATCAGCCCTGCTTATGATCGACAGAGAAGCCCGGAATTTTCTTGACTTTTTGAGCTCGTGCAGGCTATGTTTTGTCCATCGTTTTGATCTATTATCATTGTCACCCTCGCACGGCACCCCCAGTGTATAAGCCCTGGATTACGCCGTTCGAGGCCTTGGGTGAGATTGTGGGGACGGTATGGTTCGGAAGTTTTCTCTGTCCAGGCTCATGTCTGTCGCTTTGCCGGTATTCCTTCTGACAACATTCGTGACATCCGTCACCGCTCAGGGATTTTTCGGCCCAGGCTTCCAAGGGTTAACTGTTCCGGGTGGAACGTGCATCTCCGGTAAGGACTGCGGCCTCGGTCCGCTGACCTTGGATGCCCGAGTTGGTTACGGTCGCGTCGGCCTCAACTTCAGTTTGCCGACTCCGTTTTTCACCAACCTGGACCTGTCGTTCAGGGATGCCAATGTGTGGATAGGGGCTCTTGGCGCTCGGTTTGAATCGTCGTCCGGTGTTCTTATCGCTCTGAAAGCCCAAGCCAACGCCTCCAGGCGGATAGGTATCGAAACGGCGGAGCAGGCGTTCGATGCGCGTAATTGGGACGGTTCGAAACTGCAATGGTGGACCCTTGAGGGCGACCTGGGCTATCGGATTTCATCCTCCTTGTCGGCCCTTGTGGGACTGAGGCGAGACCAAATGTCCGTGGGGCTTACCAATCCAAGGGATGCAGAAGGTCAGCCCCTGGATTTTGTCTTTTCCATTCCCGGATTGGTCGAATTTTCCGAGACGTATTTTGGTGATTTCTCTTCAAAGCTCTGGATACCGTACCTTGGGCTAGAATTCACCGGCCATCGCTTCAGAACCTCCCTCCTGTACAGTCCGATCGCATGGGCGGACATAAAAGTTCCCAATAGGTTTTTCTTGTCGCTTTTCGTGATCCCCGGAGATATCAGGGTGCTGGAGGGCTTCGACCTGCAGTATAAGGTCCGTAAGCCGTCCCAATTTTTTGAATTTTACTCTGAGTATGATTTCCATGTGAGCAGCAATTTTGTCTGTCGATTGTGGTCCTCGGGCTCGTGGATGCAGCTTCGCGGGCGCGGCAATGTGGATGAACTCGGGCATCTCTTTGTGTCTATTCTGGGCATTCCTCTGGTTAATATAAGTGAGAGCGATTCCGCCGGAGGCACGGCAACGTACACGAGATCCATAATATCTGGAGGAGTTTCCGCTTTGGTGTATTTTTGATACATCTTCACGAAGCGGACACGGGAGTCGAAAGGCGTCACGTCGGCTCTCAGCCTGCACATAAGAAGGGGAGAAAAAACGCACGATCGGGTTTGACCGCGACTCCAACAGATCGAACATATTGGAAGTCCGAAATTGATGAATGGTTTCGGCATGACCGGGAGGAGAGCGACACACGCATGCGTACCTGGGGGACGACTTGGTCGGGCGCGCGTCACGTGGTGTTGTGAGGCGCTGAGTGGCGCTTTGAACTTCACAAATACCGTGTGGTAAGGAGGAGAAGCCGTGAAGACGATAGTCTCAAACGATTTCTACACTGTGGCCGTGGACCCGGCCAAGAACCGAATCTATTTCACCATGCGCGGCTCGTGGATAAAGGAGAAGGAGGTTCAGGACTGGCCCAATCACGTAGCCGAGGCGGTAAGACTCTGTTCTCCGGGTTTCACCGAACTCATCGACTGGACCGGTTCCAAAGCCATTCTGCTCACGGACTACATCGCAAAGGCACAGGAAATAGCGGTAAAGGGCGGCTTGCGCAAGGCAGCGAGGGTATACGACGAAGAATCCTTCGCAAAGCACCAGATGGATACACTGACGAAGGAGACCAAATTCCCCGTGCGATCATTCTTCAACCGACAAGAAGCGGAGGCGTGGCTGGACGAGGACTAGTGCTTCGATTCGTAAGTTCGGTCGCACATTCTTCACCGTCCCGGCTGTTGTAAGGGACACGCGTTCTCCGCGGGATGTCCGCCGTCTCCCCGGCGAAGGCCGGGGCCCAGCCTCGCTTTTCTGGATCCCGGCCTCCGCCGGGAAGAAGGTACTCAAACGCGACCGTACTTATGAAATGGCGTGCTAAGGTTGAGTGAGACTGCATCTCCCGCCAAACCCACCATCATAGCCCGAAACAGATCCGCTCGTTCAGGAACCTTTACGCGTGCCGTGATAAAACAAGTCCCAAACTAGTTACCTTCGTCGTCCGACGTGCACCACTCCAACAGTTTGGTACGTATCTTCAATTGGTCGGCGAGTATCTTGGTAAGGTCCGGGTCTCTCGCACCCGCGGTTGCGGCCCTTTCCGAATAATGGGCGTACTCGGTTATTTCCGTCAACAATGCAGTCTTGCCGTATCGCTTGAGGACTTCCGCGAGCTTTTTTTCCGCCGCGGCGTACCGTGCCTTCCTGTCGTCCCCGTCCTTCACGGACCTGGCAGCCTCCACGGTCGCGATGTACTGTTCCATGGCCCTGCATACCTCAGTGGGCAGGGAACGCGGAGTCTTCCGTCGGGCGGAATCTTGCTGTGCCGCGACCGTGGAAATGAGGCTCAGGCAGATCAATCCTACCGTGAAACATAGTGTCGATTTCGTCATGACGGTCTCTTTCGGTTTTAGAGCGTATGGCAAGGGATCGAGCATCTCGAGAATCACCCCTTCGTCAGGTGCTCCGTGTGAGAACCCGCGTTCGCGACTTTCCCTTTCTTGAACTTCTGCATAAGCACGTACATCGGCGGGGTAAAGAAGACTCCGAGCATGGTGACTCCCAGCATGCCGAAACATACCGCGGTGCCGACGGCCTGCCTGCCGGCAGCCCCCGCACCCGTGGCGATCACCAGAGGCGACACCCCGATGATGAATGCGAAGGATGTCATGATAATGGCCCTGAATCTCAGCTTTGCACCTTCAACAGCGGCCTCGAGCGCGGATTTGCCCTCGGCCTGCTTGTCCCGGGCGAACTCCACGACAAGGATGGCGTTTTTCGCGGACAAACCTACGAGCAGAACCAATCCCACCTGTGTGTACAGGCTGTTGTCAAGTCCTCGGATGGTCAGACCGATCACCGCTCCCAGCACCGCCAACGGAACAACCATCACCACCGCTATGGGATCGATCCAGGTCTCGTACTGCGCGGCAAGGATCATGACCACCACGAGCACGGCCATGGCAAAGACCAGAAAGACTTGTCCGCCGATCTTCTTCTGCTGGAAGGCCACGCCGGTCCACTCGTAACCCGTTCCCGGCGGAAGGTTTTCCTCCGCCAGGTTCTCCATCGCGGTCATGACCTGACCCGAACTGACACCCGGTGCGCCTTCGCCCACCACACGGATAGCCGGGTACATGTTGTATCGATCTATCCGAAGCGGTGCGGTTGACAGATCCACCTGGGCCAGGGTACCGATCGGAACCATCTCCCCTCGGTTGTTTCTCACCTGGAGCTTCTTGATGTCCTCCGGATCTGTTCGGAACCTGCCGTCCGCTTGGACCGTCACGTGCCACGTGCGGCCGAATTCGTTGAAATCATTGACGTACGCGGATCCGAGGTACGCCTGCAGGGTGTCGAACACCGATTGCAACGGAACTCCGAGGCTCATGGCTTTGACACGATCCACATCCGCGAAAACCGTGGGCGCACTTGCCCTGAACGTGGAGTTGAAAGCACGGAACTCCGGTTCGGCGCCCGCATGCCGCACCATCTCTCCGACGGCCTGATCCAACTTGGCCAGGCCAAGCCCGCTTCGATCCTCGATCCACATTTCGCTTCCCGCGCTCTTGCCGAGCCCCACGATGGGGGGTAGAGAGAACGGAAATACTACGCCGTCCTGGATTTTTGAAAACTTCTCGGTCAGTTCTGCCAGGATGACGGACTTGTTTCGACCTTTCTTGAGCCTTTCATCCCACGGTTCCAGGGCCGCGAAGCCCGAGCCCATGGTCGGCCCGGCTCCGTCGATAATTGAATTTCCCGGCATAACGGAAAAGTCGGCAACCCCCTCGGTCGACTTCAGGATGCCCATAACCTGTTTCATCGTGGCGTCCGTCCGCTGGAGCGACGCACCGTCCGGGAGCTGGGCGTTGATCATGATAAGACCGTCGTCCTCGTCGGGAAGAAAACCGGAGGGAAGCTTGGAAAAACCGTAATAGGTCGCGGCCATGGCAACCGCCCATATAAGCAGCATGAGGGGCACGTGCCGGACGAGATACTCCACTACCCTCGTATAGCCCCGCGTGATCATGTCGAAGACCGTGTCGAACCGGCGAAAAAACACGTTCTTGCGTGTCTCGTCACGAGGACGGAGCCACAGTGAGCACTGCACCGGTTTGAGCGTCATCGCGTTGACCGCGCTGAGTAGGGTGGTTCCTGCGATCGTCAAGGAGAACTGGCGGTACATCTGACCCGCGATCCCACCGAGAAATGCCGCGGGGATAAACACGGCCATGAGGACGAGCGTAATGCCGATGATCGCGCCGGTAATCTCATTCATGGCGCGAATGGATGCATCCTTGGCTCCCAAGCCGTGCTGCCTCATGTTGCGGTCGACGTTTTCCACCACTACGATCGCATCGTCCACCACGATGCCGATTGCCAGCACCAAACCGAACAAAGTCAGCATGTTGATGGAGAAGCCCATGAGGTACATCAGTGCAAAGGCCCCCACGATGGACACCGGGACGGTGGTTGCCGGTACCAGCGTGGCGCGCCAGTCCTGAAGAAAGATGAACACAACGATGAACACGAGAATGAATGCGATGATGAGCGTGAGGACCACCTCGTGAATGGAGGCTTTCACGAAGTCCGAGGCCTGATACACGATCTTGTAATCGACGCCCTGCGGAAAGCTCTTCTTGAGATCTTCCAAGGTCCCGTACACTTTAGTGGCCACATCCAGGGCATTTGAACCGGGCGTCTGGTACACAATGACGGTGACCGCGGGCCGGCCGTTAAGATAGGATCGGGTATCGTAATTCTGCGCTCCCAGTTCCACCCGTCCCACATCCTTGATGCGCACGATTCCGGCGTCCATGGTCGGTTGTGCCGTGCTCTTGCCCTTTTCCGCATCCGATGTACCGTCGTCCCGCCTGACCTTGACCACAATATCCGAAAACTGTGCGGGTTCGGTCAATCGCCCCAGTGTGTTGACCGTCAGATCGAGGGTTTGTCCTTCGGGTACGGGCTCCTGCCCGAGGCGGCCTGCGGCGACCTGGACGTTTTGGCTCCTCACCGCGTTGACCAGGTCGTTGCTGGTCAGGTTGTAATACTGGAGCCTGTCCGGATTCAGCCAGATTCTCATGCTGTAGTCTTTGGCAGGAATCACCGTGACGTCACCCACCCCTTTAAGGCGGGCTATCCGATCCTTGATGCTCGTGGTTACATAGTTCACGAGAAACAGATCGTCCCAACGGTCGTCCGGAGAATAAAGGCAGAATACGGTCACAAACGCGGTAGAGGCCTTCTTGACCGTGACGCCCAGCTGTTGGACGTCCTGAGGTAATGACGCCATGGCCCAGTTCACGCGGTTCTGTACAAGAACCGTTGCCATGTCGATATCGGTCCCTAACTCGAATGTCACGCGGAGCGTGTACGATCCGTCCCGCGCACTGGTGCTCTGCATGTAGATCATGTTGTCGACGCCGTTGACTTGCTGCTCGATGGGTGCGGCAACGGTGTCGGCCACAACCTGTGGGTCGGCTCCCGGGTAGGAAGCCGTTACCTGGACCGTTGGCGGGGCGATCTCCGGAAACTGAGAAACCGGAAGAGAGATTATGGCCACGGCGCCTGCAAGCATGATCAAGACGGAGATCACGGAGGCGAGAACCGGTCGATTGATGAAGAAGCGGCTAAGCATTCCGGTTTCCCCCGATCACTTGTCTCTCCTTTTTTCCTGCTCTGAGGAACCTGGTCTAAGATCGCTCGTCGGGCCCGCCGTCGGCTTGACTTTGGAACCGGGTCTCGCTCTCAGAACCCCTGTGGTAATGACCCGATCCTCGTGAGAAATGCCCGTTTCGATCACTCTCATGTCGCCGACCTGCATCCCGGTCTTTACGCGCTTGTGCTGAACCACGTCTTCCCCGTCGACCACGAGGACGTACGTGCCGCCCTGGTCGAACTGTACGGCAATGTCGGGAATGAGCAAGGCCGTTTGCTTCTCCACCGGTACCTGGACGCGCACAAACATTCCGGCCAGGAGAAGCCCGTCGGGGTTGGGGAATATGCCTCGCACCTGAATTGTTCCCGTGGACGGATCCACCGTTGTTTCCGTGAAGTCCAAATGTCCCTTGTGCGGGTACCCCTTCTCGTCTGCAAGACCGAGAAAAATCGGGGTCTTTTCGGTCGGTTCCGAAGACCGATCGGCTTTCTTCTCGGAGTAGCGCCTCATTATGGGCAGAAGATCCAACTCGCTTACGTTGAAGTAGGCATAGATAGGGTCGTCGTTGACCACCGTCGTCAGCAGGGTCTTCTCGGTGGCCCCAACCAGGTTGCCGATGTCGACTTTGTTTCGGCTTACTCGGCCGTCGATGGGAGAAGTGACCTTCGTCCATTCGAGATTGAGCTTCGCGTTGTCCAACGCTGCCTCGGCAAGTTCCACATCGGCTGCGGCAAGATCCCGCTCCGCTATCCTCTTGTCCAGTTTGAATACGCTTATGGCCTCCTTGCTCTCCAACTGTTGGGCGATCTGAACTTCGGTCTGGGCAAGTTTTGACGATGCTTCTCGGCCGTCCAATTTGGCTTTGGCCTCTTTGACCGAAGCCTCATATTGCCGCGGGTCAATGACGAATAGAAGGTCGCCTGCCTTGACCTTGGCACGCGGCTCAAAATGCATTTCCTGCAAGAACCCGGGCACCCGTGCGCGGATATCAATCGACTGCAGGGCCGCGGTTTGCCCCGTGTACTCCAAATTTCTCGTAACATCCTTCTGTACCGGTTGAATCACGGTTACTTCCGGCAATTGCGGCGTTTTCTTGGCCGGCTGTGACCCGCAGGCCGACACAAAGCACAGCATCAGAACGGCCAAGATAAAAAATGGTAAACGGTCCGCGCAGGACATCTCAAGGCTCCTCCAACATGGGATAGTAAGTGGGTCATGCAATTCGGGCTTCGGGAAGGCCGCGGTTTTCGATGACCGCAAGAATTCCCGAGGCACACCGGAAGCCGTCCGGCCAAACCGTTGCGTGGGCGCGGTCAACGGCCCGGCATCGGAGACGATATCACATTGACCTCACTGAGGCCATGCCAATCCTCGACCCTCGGCGACCTTTCCGGTACGCGACGAGGGCGCTGTACCCCGGAGCCGGTATTACGAGCACGATAAAGCAATCTCTGCGCACGTGAGAGTGATCCGTCCCAGACACGTCGAGATTGTTTCTTCACTTCGTTCCTCGGAATGACAAGTTGCCGGAAGGCTGCGACCCGGCTTCCTCTTGACACCCATGATCTTCTCCGGCACCCTGAGCACGTTCCGAGGAGGACGCAACACGGTAGGAGAGGCGTCCGGATCTCCAGTTGGAATAACTACAGTACCGCATCATTCGGAGCAAATATGTCGAAAAACCACACAATCCGACGCTGCCCCTGGCTCGACCTGCGGAAACCGGACTACGTCGAATATCACGACAAGGAGTGGGGCGTCCCTGTCCATGACGATCGACGCCTGTTCGAATTCCTGATCCTGGAAGGGGCGCAAGCGGGGTTGAGTTGGTATACCGTGCTGCGAAAGAGAGAGAATTATCGCAGCGCGTTCGACGGCTTCGACCCTGAGAAGGTCGCGAAGTACGACGAGCAAAAGGTACGGGAACTTCTCGAAAATCCCGGCATCATCCGCAACGGAGCCAAGATACGTGCGGCAGTCAACAATGCTCAACGCTTTCTGGAGATCCGGGAAGAATTCGGGAGCTTCGATTCGTACGTATGGAGGTTCGTGGACGGTGAGCCGATCGTCAACGAGCTGAGAGACTTGGCGGATTACCCGGCCACGAGTCGACAGAGCGATGCGTTGAGCAAAGATCTGCGTCAAAGAGGCTTCAAATTCGTTGGATCAATTGTGTGTTATTCACATATGCAGGCAACGGGAATGGTGAACGATCATACGATCGAGTGTTTTCGAAGAAATGAGATCATCCGGACGTACTCGAGGGGGTCTTCCGAGCAAGAGAGGCCGGCCGTGAAATGATGCGGAGGGGCCCCGCGGTCCACGCGAACAATACACTTCGGGGTACTGATAAGCTTGCAAAATGTCGGCAGAGCTCACGATTCCTGATTCGCTCCGTTCGGGAGGTGAATATCGGATCGCATTGCCGATAACGATATCCTGATAACCACCGCGGGTTATTGACGCTGATTTCGATGACCGGGTTATTCTTGCGTTGTGATACTGACCGAATCAAGGTTTCGTCGTGCGGAGGCCGCGGTCACCCTCCAAGGTATGCGGTCTTGACTTGGGGATCTTCCCGCAAGTCACGGGATTCGCCTTCCAGGACGATGTGACCGTTTTCCATTACGTACGCACGTTGAGCGAATTTCAGGGCCAGGCGGGCGTTCTGTTCCACGAGCAAGATGGTCGTGCCGGCCGTGTTGATTTCCTGGAGGGCCTCGAACATGGAGAGCATGAGCAACGGCGCCAACCCCATGGACGGTTCGTCCAGCAGCATCATCCGGCGGCCGCTCATGTACGCCCTGCCCACGGCGAGCATCTGTTGTTCCCCGCCGCTGAGGGTACCGGCCGCTTGGGTTTGACGTTCCCGGAGGCGGGGAAAGATGGAAAAAACCCGATCGATGTCTCCTGAAACCTTGTGTCTGTCTTTACGGGCAAATGTGGCGAGTAGCAGATTCTCCATGACGGTGAGGTTGCCGAACAGCCGCCGGCCTTCAGGGACATGGGAAATGCCCAGTTGACTGACCACCTTGTCGGCAGGAAACCCGAGCAGGTCTCGATCCATGAACGTCATGTGGGAACCGGCCTCGACGGGCACCATGCGCGAGATGGCCCGCAGAGTCGTGCTCTTGCCGGCTCCGTTCGCGCCGATTATGCAGACGATTTCCCCCGTGTCGACGGCAAAATCGCTGCCGTGCAACGCCCTGATGTTTCCGTAAGAGACTCGCAGCCGTTCCACCAGCAATTGCATCAGGCAATCTCCTCCTTGCCCAGGTAGGCTTCAATCACGTGTGGATTGCGCTGGATCTCTTGCGGTGTGCCTTCCGCAATCACCTCGCCGAAGACGAGCGTTTGGATTCGCCGACAGAGTTCCATGACGAACTTCAGCCGGTGCTCGATGAGCAGGATCGCCACTCCAAAATCCCTGTGCACCTGACGTATGGTGCCGATCATCGTGACCAGTTCTTCGGGGGTCATGCCCGCGGTGGGTTCGTCAAGCAACAGGACCTTGGGATCAATGGCCATGGCACGGGCCATTTCGACGCGACGCTGTGCACCGTAGGGTAGATTGCCCACGAGGAAGTCTCGGTACCTCGCCACATCGAACATTTCCATGAGTCGCATGGAGTTCTCCGCGACCCGTCTTTCTTCCGCAATTCGCCGGGGGGTGCCGAAAAGGGCTCCGATCAACCCATACCCGAGCTGGGAATAGTGGGCCATTCTTACGTGCTCTCCAACGGTCATGTGGCGCCACAGGAGGAGGTTTTGAAACGTGCGACCTAATCCGAGAGCTGCAATTTGATGAGGCCTGCGCCCGACTATACTGCGGCCTTCGAGTTCCACCTTCCCTTCCGTGGGGGTGTGGATTCCGGTAATAAGGTTGAACACGGTGGTTTTTCCGGCCCCGTTCGGACCGATGAGCCCTCGGATCTCTCCCGGTTCCAGGGTGAGGTGGTAGCGATGGACCGCTCTGAGGCCGCCAAAGTAGTGGGTCATCCCCGAGACTTGAAGCAGAGGCATGAACTACGCTCCTTGTCCGGTCCCGGAGTGTTTGGGCCGGAGAATGGCCTTGACGTCGAATTCTCTGAACGCGAGCAGGCCCGTAGGGCGATAGATCATCACCAGGATCAATATGACGGGAATCACGATCCATTTATAGATTTCCAGCGGGCGTAACATCTCGCTGATGAGGTTGATGCTTACCGCGCCGAAAATGGACCCCACGACCGAATTGAGCCCTCCGAAGTACACCATGGCCAGGACCTCGGCCAGACGCTGAATGCCGAATGTGCCCGGGTTTACGAACCGCATGACGTGCGCAAAGAGTCCGCCCGCCACGCCGGCCCAGAAGGCCCCGAGCATGAACGCGGTAATTTTGGTCTTGCGGGTGTTGACCGTCATGGCTTCGGCAGCCATTTCGTTGTCTCGCAGCGCATTGAGGGCCTTGCCGTATATGGAGCGCACAAAGTTGTTGACCACCCAGATGCACGCGACCATCCACGCATAGACCACCGGCAGAGAGGACCAGTCGGGCTGGCCCGACATGCCTCTGGGACCTCCCAACCACTCGAGGTTTTCGATAAGGCTCTTCACAATGAACATGAAGGCCAGAGAAATGATGGCCAGGTAGTCCCCTCGCGTGCGAAAGGAGGGGATGGCCACGAGAAGGGCCCCCGCCGCGGCCGAGATCCCCCCGAATATCAAAGCCAATGGAAAGCAATAGGAGCCCCAAGCCGCCGGCAAGACCGCAGCTCCAAACAGGCGATCATTGCTGAAAAGAAGCAGCGTCACCGTGGACGCGGAATACGCTCCCAAGGCCATAAAACCCGGGTGGGAGCACGAGAATTCCCCCATGTAGCCGTTGATGAGATTGAGGCTCAAGGTGAGCATGACTGCGATCATGGTCAGCTTGAGCACCAGGAGTCGATAGTCGCTCAGATCGGTCCAGTAATGGAGAGCAAGATACAGCAGCCCCAGGTGAATGAGACACGACGCCGCGATGGGCCCTCGATCCAGGATCGCGGCCAGACGATTGGTCAACCCCGCGGTAAGACGGGCCGTCGCGGTCACGGGAATCACATAGACCAGGATCACATAGGCCAGGGCACTGGGAATAAGCACGGGGGTCTTGAACATGATGAGGCAGCCGAACAGTACCGGCAGTTTCGGGAGATAAAGACGGTATGCGAGTTCATCCCCAAAGAAGCGTTCGATGAATACCGCGCAGAGAATTCCCGTGAGCCATCCGAGCATGGGGATTACGGAAAACGATGAGCGAATGCGTTGCATTGCCGAAGGAGGAGTTTGGGCCCTCACTGCAAACTCGACCATGGGTGTCTTTGAATCCGTGGGAGGTTGGTCGTCGTGTCTCACGAACGTGTGTTCCTCATCGTATTACAATCTCAGTTGGGTGCTGTGGGGCTGACCGAAAAAACCATAGGGCCTGAAGGTCAAAATGAGCAAAATGATGGAATAGGCGATCAGATCCCGCAGAGTGGATGGAAAGATCATGGGCACGAAGATTTCGATGAAACCAAGAAGAAATCCTGCCAGGGCCGCACCGAGGATGGACCCGCGTCCGCCGAGGATCGCGGCTACGAAGGCCTTCCAGCCGAGCAACACTCCCATATAGGGATCGAGCACCGGATAGGCCAATCCATAGAGAATCCCCGCGGCGGCCGCCAGACCGGAACCGACGGCAAACGTCAAGGGTGCGATGACATTGAGCGAAACTCCCATCAAGGGGACCACTTCAAAATCATAGGACATGGCTCGCATGGCCATCCCCCAGCGGGTTTTCCGGATAAACTGATGCAGGGCATACATGAGGGCCAGTGAGACCGCGACGATGAGGATCTTCTTGTTGGTGACGAACACGCCGCCCAGGTTGTAGGTGGTGGAATGGATCAGATCGGGAAAGCTCAGACGTCTGGCGCCGAGAAGAGCCAGGTTGCCGGTCTCGAGGATGATGCCGATCATCAGGCCGGTGATTGCGGCTGAGGCTCTGGGAGCCTCGCGCAGGGGCCGGTACCCGACTCGCTCGACCAGGACGCCGAGAAACGCGGTCAACACCATGGAAACGGCAATGGTGAGAGAAAGGATGGTCCACCCCGGCAACCCGAGGCCCAACGCGGCGGAAAGGGCCAAGAGCAAAGAGGCCGTGCCGAAACCGATGTATGCTCCGGTCATGAAGACATCGCCATGGGCAAAATTGAACACCATCATGATGCTGTACACCATGGAGTAGCCCAGGGCGATAAGGGCATAGAAACTGCCCCACTGCAGGGCATTGACCACGTTTTGCAGGAAGAACTCCATGGACGGGCTCCATTTGCGGGGGACCTCCCCTTGTTCAAGGGAGGAAGCTGCTCTCACCCCTAGAGGCGCTGACTCAGAGCGATAATGCGTCCCTTCCGGCCTTGAAAGACCGGTCTACTCTCATGCAGTCCCTCAGGAATGAACACCCTCTCAGGCCTTGGGGGCCGCTGAAATCAGCCCGGAACTTCAGAAAGAGTCTGAAAAAGAACCGTAATACCTAATAATCGTGCCACGATTCTTGCTGCACGCCGGTTTTCGAGACACTCTCTTCAGTGCCGGGTCAAAGGCCCAGCGAGCAGTTTCACGATGATCCGCCGACCGACACAGTTGTAATGATTATTCTTGTCACAGACGCTGATGCTTCATGGCGTAAGTCCGGTGACACATTCTGCTCCCGTTACCGAGTCTGATATCTGGAACCAGAGCTTTCCGGGCACGGAGGCCCGGGCTACGAAAGAAAGTGCGGTGTCTCAAACCACTCTCGTGGGACGGGCCTCCGTGCCCGTCATCTTCTGCGTCTCTGTGCCGGTTTGGTAGGGGTCCCGCGTTCCGCGCGGGACGGGACGCTACCGAGCGTATACGGGAATGTGCGACCGCATTCAGGAAACGAGGCTTCTAAGGACACACCGATTCATGGAATTCGAACTCGCCCTTTTCGTTGATGCGCACGATCACCGCGCATTTACGGGGGTCGCCGTCCTCCGTAAAAGTCATGTCGCCGGTGATGCCCTTGAAGTTCTTGATCCCGGCCATGGCGTCACGCACGGCCTTGCGATCCTGCTTCGGTTTGCCGGTGATGACGCCGGCATCCTGAATCGCCTTACGGACCAGGCACAGGGAATCCCATGTCAATGCGGCCACGTCATCCGGTACGTACCCATACTTTTCCTTGTAACGATCGATGAACTCCTTGGTGGCGCCTTGCGCTCCCGCGGCAGCGAAATGGGTGCTGAAATAGAGACCGTAACAGTCCTTACCGCACAGGGCCACGGTTTCGGCCGATCCCCAACTGTCGCTACCCACGATGGGCTTGTTCCATCCCAGTTCGTGGGCCTGCTTCACGATCAGCGCCACTTCATTGTAATACTGGGGAGTGAAGATGAACTCGGCTCCGGAGTTGATGATCTTCGTAAGTTGGGAACTGAAGTCCGTATCCTTCGTGGTAAAGCTTACGTACGCCGCCACCGACCCGGGACCGTTGAGCTTCTCCCATGCCTCTCGGAACACTTCGGCAAGGCCTTTGGGGTAATCGCTCGCCACGTCGAAGAGGACTGCGGCTTTCGTGAAACCAAATTTTTCTTTGACAAAGTTGGCCACCACCGGCCCCTGAAAGGGGTCCAGAAAACAGCCCCGGAACACGTACGGCCGGTCTTTGGTGGTGTTGGGATTGGTGGACCACGGGCTGATCATGGGAGTCTCATAGTCTTGAGCCACCCCTCCTGCCGGTACGGCCTGGCTGGAAGCCTGGGGCCCTACGATCGCGATGACTTCGTCCTCGGTGATCATCTTGGTTTGCGCCTTGACGGCCGATTCGGCCTTGGACTCATTGTCTTCGATGACCAGTTCGACAGGATATTTTTTCCCGCCCACTTCCAAGCCGCCGGCCTTATTGATGTCTTCCAGCCACATCTGAGCCGCGAATTTGGAGCCCTCTCCCACCTTGGGAATATCGCCCGTAAGCGGCACATTGAGTCCCACCTTGATCGCGATCGCGCGACTGCGGCTCCACACGTCAACTGAGACCGCCGTGATGACGGCCGTTACAAAAACCAAGCACAGGGATAGTTTGCGCATCCGTCCTCCTCTCATGGGGCGTTCTCGTTGCAGTGCACAGTGTCCGACACAAGCCGTCCAAGTCACGATACGCGAGAGATTCCGTGCCCCGATCCCACATCGCGTATGCAGCCGCCTCAGCCCCGGTACGCTAATGCCGTGTTCAAATGAGACTTGCCCGGAGCGTCATCCCTTCCGAAAGCGGTCCCCACACCCGATGCCATGGGTCCAGCTTACTTAGCACGGCATACACGGTTTTTCAATGATCTTCGTCGTGTCCAATTCCAGGATTTGGAAAGGCCCCCATGCCTGACAACGAAGTGAGCGAGGTGATTATCCGAAGCACATCGGGATTGCACAAGCAATGGCTTGCCCCGCCTGAACACACGCTATCGGAGCGTTGACACCATACGAAGTCTTGTAAGATAATGCAAGAATTGTCTTAGACCAGTTCCGAAAGGTCCAAGTCAATCGTTTCCCCAAGAGGTGGTGCGGTGAAACGTCCTCTGAGCCAATACCGGCCGGCCGTGCGCTCTTCCAATCCGATGAGGCTTGGCAGTGCTCACAATTGCATGTCTTTTCAGGTAATAACCATAATAAGGGCCAAGAATCGCGGGCCGCGTGCCTTGCCGTGCCTCGTGGGACAGGTGTGGCTTTCCTGGCCCGAATGCTGATGGCGACGAATGTTGGAGGAAGGACCTTATTGCCTCGGCCGTCCTTGATTCCGTGGAAGGAGAAACGAATACCCGTGAAATTAAGCTTGTCACGTAACGGATTAATCTTGGACGTGCAGCTGACAACACTCAGACCTCGCTATCGTGACCTGCTACGGATGAGTATTCTTCTGGTCCTCAGGAACAGGCGAAGGTACCGGAGCGTTATCGTCGCGGTTGCCTGCGGGGTTGCCGGACTGATTGTCGTGGTTAACATCGGCGATTCGGTGGAACAGGAGATGGGACGTCATCTGACTATCTTGGGACGGTCCACCATAGTTGACGTGGAGATGGTCGAAGACGGAAGCCGCCATCCGGGCAGTTTTACCGATGAAGACGTAGATGCTCTCGGCCGGATCCCCCATGTGATGGTCGTGGCTCCGCATGTATCTCTGGGAAATTTTGAAGCCGGCTTCTATCAGGAGAGCATGGTCGTCACGGTCACGGGAGTACATTATGCCTTTTGGAGCACCATCATGGCCTCGGTTCTGGAAGGAAGCCTCACGAACGCCTCACACGAACACAGCAAGGCTCCTGTGTGCGTTTTGGGATCAACTCTGGTGGAAACCCTGTTCCAAGGGACGGATCCTGTGGGCAAACATATCCTGCTCGGAGGTATGAGCTGTGTCGTCATAGGGACCCTCGGCGGGATACAGGGCCTGGACAGTCGGAACACAGCGTTCATACCTCTCTCTACGGCACGTCATCGACTTCAAGGACTGTACGACCTCAAAGCAATCCGTCTTCGCGCGGATCATTGGGGGAATGTTCCCGCCATCGCGACAAAAGTCGCGGAAATTCTGCGCGCGCACCATCGAATACACACTGCCCGATCGATTCGGGTATATTACTACCCGGACCGCATACAAAAGGTTCAAGACACGGTGACCATGGTCCGGATCCTCGCGGTTCTTGCTTCTGCGGTCACTGTGCTCATAGGTGGGGGGGGTGTCGCGATGCTCATGCTGGCCGCCGTCAGGGATCGGAGGCGTGAAATAGGATTGAGAAAGGCCCTCGGTGCCCAAGACCCGGACATTCTCCTGCAATTCCTTTTCGAGGCCGTGATCGTGAGTTGTCGTGGAGGCATCGCCGGGATAATTGCAGGATTTATCTGCTGTCTGGGCCTTCAGTTTATGCTTGGAACGGCAATGTCCGTCCCCATCTTTGCGCTCAGTATTCCGTTGGCGATGGTGGGAGCGGTAACGTTGGGCCTGGTTGCGGGGATATATCCTGCCATGCTGGCATGCGCCGCCGATCCCGTGACCTCGATGCGCGAAGAGTGACCACGCCGCTGGGAAGTCGCGACGTACCGATATCGTCACAGACGGCAATTATCCATGTAGTCCGAAATTCGAGCAGGGCCGCTCCCAAGCAAACCCCATCTCTCCAACAAGCAACGAACTATACTGCCGCGCATTGAATTTCGCGGTAATCCAACCCGGTTCTTCAACACGCGCACTGGTCGCCCTTGTCGTTGCGAGGAGCGCAGCGACGAGACGATCTCAACGCTTCACGAAGGGCCGGCATTGCCGTTGGCTCCCTTCGGTCGTGCTCGCAATGACAAGCGTGATGGCCTCCCCAACTCAAGGAGCGATGCTGCAACTCGGAAGAGGCGGAACCTCCAAGCGTCCACGCCCGCTGTGAGACAAAGAAAATTCCTGAGTACCTTATCTTTTCAAGTCCTGGGTACCGGACTCGAAATATCGATGATTTCTTACGAAACATGCCGAAAATCTCTCATTCCCGGAGTATTCGTAGGAAATGGAGTTCTATTCGAATCTCATGGCCTGGGCGGGATCGAGATCACCGGCCTTCCGTGCAGGAAAGAGACCGGCAGCGGCACCTAAGGCAATTCCGAATATCAGGCCGCCGGCTATACTCAGCAACAGAACTCCGTAATCCGGAACGGTGTGCAGAGCCCGCTTAAGGGTTTCCACGGTGACAATGCCTGCGACCACTCCCAGGAGCGCCCCCGTCAGGCTGATCACGATCGCTTCCACCAGAAATTGCATCGTGATCCAATGCTCTGTAGCACCCACCGCTTTGCAAAGTCCGATATCTCGCGTCCGTTCCTGTACCGCATTGAACATCATGTTCATGATTCCCAGACCGCCAAGGAGAAGTATCACGATCAGAGCAATTACCAAGAGACTTTTCACCAGGAATACGGACTTCTTGATCGTCTTGACTATGTGAGGGAAGTGTTGGACCTTGATGTAGTCCCGATACCCCAGGTGGTCGCTGAGCAGTACGTACGAGACGTGCGTCTTCAATTTCTCCACATCGTTCCAATGTCGGGCTCTCACGAAGAAGCCATTGAACCCGTTTACGTCTGCGAGGCGGGTCAGTGCGACGGAAATGGGCAATATCACGCTCCTCGCCATGGATCTGTCTTCAATTCCTCCTACGACGCCGATCACCTCTACGGACAGCCCTTCCATCCAGAGGGTGCGATCCGTCTCGTTGCCGTTGCCCGGAAAGAGTTCTCCCAGGACGGTCGAACCAATGACACCTACGGATTTCTTTTCCGCCACATCGGCTTCAGTAATCCGCCTACCCGACGCAAGGCGGACGTCGAGTGAATCAAAGAAGTAGGGTTCCACTCCCAGTATCCGACCGTATATCACTTTATCTTCAGAGAAGAATCGCTGAGACGACTTTGACACGAAGGGTGTCACGTGCAGGGCAAGAGGCAATTGTCTGAGTCTTTCCAGATCCTTCCTGTCGAATCCGTATTTCTCCAACTGAGCTTTGCCGTCGGTACTCCATTCCACCTGAATCAGGCAGGCTCGTCCGAGAATTTCAAGGTTTCGTCCGACGGCAAGTTCCACGGATCTGCCAAGCGTGGCGAGGACTATTAGTCCTGCGATTCCAAGGGCTAAGATGGCAATGACCCCGCGATAGCGAGATCCGTGTCGCACAATCTGCCGCATGCAGACGTAAGCGAAATCACTCGCCAACATGGTGACTTCTTCTCCCGGCATGAGGTAGTGACATGCGTATTCATCTTCCCGGCTTGCGCCGGTTCGTCCCGGTAGTTGTCAAGATATTGGCGACGTCCTTCCGGTTGATCCGTCGTATTGACCCCGATCGCCCCCGGGTTTGCTCTGAAGGCAATGCATTGCCTTCACGTCTGCAGGACTCTCAGACCATGCGAATTAAATGGCGCCCGGCAAAGCCGGGGGTTACCATTTGTTGGTCAAGAAACTCAGGCGCGGGGGCGCTGTTATCAGCAAGGAAACATACCAGCCGACGAGACTGGAAACGGTGACGGCTCACCCATGCGGGCGTGGATTCCCCTTCTCCTTTCACAGATGCGAGGACTCCCCGGCCGCCGGAGGCACGCATGACGTGCAGGTCTTCCTCAGGACCCAAGAGCCCTACGCAATGAGCTTTGTTGTCGGTCTCGAGAAGACCGTGCCTAAGTGTAATGGAGCATCAAACGCGTCGATAAGTCACCCCATCGGAGGTTACCAGTCCCCTCTTCACGAGTCTTTCCAAGTGCTTGCCCATAAGGCGACGCTCGCCGAAAACAAAGAACTCCCGAGGCTCCCGGTTCTTGCCGTACACCAATCCCTCGTTCTCGATGTCGATCATGGTCCTGGGTTCCGCAAGGAACTCCAGCAGCTTCTCATCGCGCGTGTCGATGACCTTGAGATAGTTGTCCCAGCGCTCGCCGGGATCCGTGTCAAAAACCCCCTCCTCATGCGCTGCTATCCACACTCTCGCAGGAATTGATCGGAGCCGGTTCACGGATTCCATGGTTTGGTCGATACTGGAACCAACGTCTCCGTACCAGGGCCCAAAAGGAGTCAAGTCGTAATCGCCCAGAAACAGGACTCCCTGCTCCCTGAAGAACAAAGAGCAGTGGCCGGGGGTGTGCCCCGGAGTCGAGATCACCTCGACCGTTACGCCGCCGAGGTCGACGTGCTGTTCCGGTTCGATCAGCCTGTTCGGCGTTCGATTGCGGAAATGAAACTGATCGACCATCATGGGCGCCCAGTACTCCTTTTCCGATTCAGTCATCCCATATGCCGCGCAGAAGCTGTTCAGATCACCTATGGCTTGTGCATCCGCCCTGGATATCCACAACTCCTTGTCATCAAACAAGTCCAGGTGCATCATATGGTCCTCATGCCAATGGGAAAGCCACGCGACATCGACTCCCGGGCTTTCCAGTAGACTCTGAAGGCGTTTCCTGTCCGATGCGGGATCGATGACCACACGCAGTTCCCCTTCAACGTAAAGTGAATTACAGTACGGATATCTGCCCGAATTTCTTCCGGGAACGAACAATACAGGTCCGAATCTACGCTCCATCAACGTCACTCCTTTGAATGGTCGTCCAACAGAGGCCAATGCGCCACGGTCGGCCGACTCCTCGATAGTCTGTTTCAAGGACTTCGCACGCGTCCTGGTGAAATGCAGTGTTCAACCTACCTCACCCGGAGAGACTCGGTCAATGTGTACTTCGAGCCAATTCCGGAAATCGGACGGAGGAACGAGCGCTCGCCCTAATATTAGGGGGAAATGGTGTGGTCGGCTTCATGGATGGTGTCGGGGACTTCGGGGGAGATATGACGCGGCTTCCCGGTTTTCCGAGCAGACCCCGCATCGGGGTTCCCCCATGATTGCCGTGGCGGGAAACGTGATGAAAGTTTCCCATATGGGGTCGGACTTGAGGTAAACTCCGGGAGTTCGTGAAACGAAGGAGGTATCAATGAAAGCCATCAAGATCATGCCGTGCCTGGACATGAAAGACGGACGCGTCGTTAAAGGCGTTCACTTCGTGGACCTGAAGGATGCAGGAGATCCCGTGGAAAACGCGGACCTTTACCGGAAAGAGGGAGCGGATGAGCTGGCCATGCTCGACATCGCCGCGACCCTTGAGAATAGAAAGACAAGGCTGGAGTGGGTGAAGAACGTAGCCTCGGTCATCGACATACCGCTGACGGTTGGGGGAGGCATTTCGGACCTGGAGGATATCGATCTGCTTCTGGAAGCGGGGGCTCACAAGGTGTCGATGAATAGCGCTGCGGTGAAACGGCCGTCGCTGGTCGGTGATGCCGCCAAGAAGTATGGATCCGAGCGCATCACGGTAGCAGTGGATGCTCGGCGCAACCCCGAGATGCCGTCCGGCTTTGAACTGGTCGTTGCCGGCGGCACGAAGCCGGTCGGCAAGGACGCAATCGCATGGGCCGCGCAATGTGAGGAGTTGGGGGCCGGCATCATCCTTCCGACGAGCATGGACGGTGACGGGACGCTGGCCGGCTACGATCTGGAGTTTACAAAGGCCGTTTCCGATGCCGTGAGTGTCCCGGTGGTCGCGTCCGGCGGGGCAGGCAAGCTCGAACATTTCTATGATGCCGTAGTCACGGGAGGCGCATCCATCTTGTTGGCGGCATCGGTCTTCCACTATCGCACGTTTACCGTAGGGCAGGTCAAGGAGTACCTGAAGAGCAGGGGCCTTACCGTGGCCTCGTAGAGACGGGCCGGTATCAAGAAAACCTTTCTTACGTCGGCTCATTCAAGAGGGTGAAAATGAATCCGCAACCATGGTCAAGCGGTTGCAGGATGAGTAATGTATACGTTGATGCCTGATCCGTGCCGATTCGAAAATCCAAAGGAGGAATGTGCCATGGCAACGTATATCATACTCAGTCGGATTTCACCGCACGCGTTCGACGACCCGGACGGCTTCAAGAAACTTGCCGACGCCGTGTCCGAAAAGATCAAGACTCAATGTCCCGCGGTGAAATGGAAAGAGAGCTTTGTCACCATGGGACGATTCGATGTCGTGGACATCGTTGAATCGGACGACCCACAGCAGGTGGGCCGCGCGGCAATGCTCATTCGTGCCTATGGAAAAAGTGAGACCGAAACCATGCCGGCCACGGAATGGAAGTCATTCCTTAAGGCGCTCTAGAAAGGGTTTACACGAGGACGGCACGGGGGGAAGGGGCGTGGAAAGAAACGTCCCTTCCCCGGACATCCATGCTCGAGCAATGTCAACTCAGGGCACGCCGGGGCGCATACGGCAAATCGAATAACGAACCGGGACGGCTCAGCATCTGCCGAGATGCACGAACAACCGAAACTTGGCTCTCAGGTACGGCACCCACGCCGTAGTCCCCACGACCGCATTGCGGTACGCGGCAGAGGGAAACAGACTCACCCGCAAATAGGCCAGCTTATCGCGGCGGTCGTCGATGTACCTGAATCTCGAGGCAAATCGCCATAGGTACCGGAGCCTGTGCCGAATGACCAGGTCTTCAAGCCAATGAGGTTCATACTCGGCCACGGCCTGTCGCACGTGGGGCGGGACCGCAACTCCCCAATGTCTCGACAACTCCTTGAGCACCCAGTGAAGCGGTCGGAGTACGTCCAGGGTTTGACCAAGCGCGAGAAGCCTGTCCCAATCAATACTCAATCGGGTCACCAACAGCACCAGGTCGAGCCAATCTCGCAGCCCCCCCGAGTGGGTAAGGTTGTGCAGGGCAACATGAATGAAGTTGAGTTCAGGTGAGAGATAAGAGACGCGCCGGCCCTCCAGCTCGGTTTCCGAAGACTCCTGGTGAACCACCGAAGACGACAGACGATAGTAATCCATAAACCATAATCCACGGTGCAGGTCCACTGCGTCACGAGGCCGGCTCTTGTGAACATAGGCCAGTGCGGGATGGAGTTCCCGGTGCATCGGATCGAGCGCGTCCACCTGCAATACGTACCCGAGCGATGCCGGCACATTCTTGGCTTCTTCAAATTTGTCTTCCGCAACGAGAATGTCCACGTCGTCCATCGGACGGAGTGCGGGGTTCCGGTACACGATCCTTCCCAGGTAAGCCCCTTTCAGGAGCACCACGCGGATTCCGCGGGCATCAAAGGAAGCAAGCAGCCGTTTCAGGCGAGCATCCCGCTCCATGGAAGCCAGGGAGGAATGCAGGTAGTCTCTACGGAGAACCGATAACATTCCGTCCGAAACGCCGGACCGGTGACTGTTGAGGAGTTCATGGTACAGCCACGGGCCGAGCAGGTGTGCCCGCGCGACCTCAACATGCCCATCGGTCCACATCGGGACGGCACCGGGTCGTGGATCACGACCGTGAACCGTATCGACTATGAGAGACCGTGTTTCGGAAATCTTATCAGTAATGGTCTGTTATGCCTCCGTCATGCGTTGACGAACTCCACCGCTCGGGACTCGGACCAATATCGTCCCTGTTCGGTGAAAGCCACAAACCCCACATGGCCGCCGTGCCCGGGAATTTCCAGCGACAGGAAGGGATTTTCCAGGGCTTCCATTCGGGGATAGCACGAGTCGGGAAGGAACGGGTCGTCCGCGGCACTGATCAGAATCGTCGGCACCGCGATGGACGTGAGAAACGGTTTGCACGAAGACTTTTCCCAGTAATCCTCCGCGTTTTTGAACCCGTTCATGGGAGCGGTGTACCGGTCGTCGAATTCCTTGAAGGACCTGATCGTTTCATAGCCGCGGTCGTCTATGAAATCCGGCATTACCTGCATCTTCATCCGGATCTTTTTCCTGAGCATCCGCAGAAACCGCTTGAGATAAATCCGGTTGGACGGTTCCGAAATCCTATTCGAACTCGATGCCAGGTCGCAGGGCACCGAAAACGCCGCGGCCTTGCGGATTTCCGGCAACACGGAGTCGCCCCGTTCTCCAAGATACTTGAGAACCACATTGCCGCCGAGACTGAACCCAATGAGTGCAACCTGGGAATAACGGTACTGCTCCGACAAGTGAGTGACGACGGTGTGCAAGTCCGCAGTGTCCCCGCTGTGATAGAAGCGCAACTTTCCGTTGCACTCGCCGCTGCAACCTCTGAAATTCATGGCAACGGCATCCCGGCCGCTCTGATTGAACGCCTTCACCATGCCGAGCACGTAATTCCGTGACGAATCGCCTTCCAAGCCGTGGAGAATGACGACCGCCTTGTCCGCGGCCGTTTCGGAGAAGTCGAGGTCTATGAAATCTCCGTCCGGAGTCTCGATCCTCTCTCTGCGATAGCGGACCCCAGTGACCTTGCGGAACAGTGTTGGGAAGACCGTTTGTACATGCGGATTGGTAAACGGCCAATGTGGTTGATACGAGGATTGGGAAATGATGGGCACGCGGCGGGTCCTCCTGACTTCGTGTCACACGCTTGCTGCGCAACGTCGACTTTACCACAAGAAGACCCATGCATTGAAACGTACAATGGAGTAGTTCACCCGGAGGCCCCTGGTATCTATTCATTTACGGGTGAGGGTGTGCTCGCCGGATCCTACGAAGGCTGCCGAAAATGCGGTACCGAACTTGTCTCGTTCCCGAGCCTGCGACCGGGAATGTGAGAACTCCGGCCACTGAGGCCCGGGCTACGGCAAATTACTTAGTGCTCCGTTTCCTAAATTCGGTCGCGGATTCCGGTGAGCTGAGATTGCTTCGC
>JAVHLK010000099.1 GCA_031082285.1 Desulfomonilaceae bacterium | reverse complement strand
CTAGTCCAATGTCGACACGCATAGGGCTTGCCATAGGCCGTTTTCCGGGTGATAGAGCCTGCAATTGCCAATAATGTCAAGAGGGGCACATGAGGCAGGCTCTGTGTAGTGCCAAAGCCTGTGGTGTGTTAGCTTCACAGACAGGTAGTGGCATGCTGCTAATAGTAGCATGTTTATATGCAAGAAGATCGGCAAGTACAAAGACAAGAGCTACACCAATTACCAGCTCGTGGAGTCGGTGCGCACTCCGAAAGGCCCGCGGCAGAACGTGATCTGCTCTCTGGGAGACCTCGGACCGCGACCGGCCGTCGACTGGCTGCGCCATGTGTACAAAGTGGAAGCCGCTCTTGTGGGGCAACTTGATCTGTTTGAACCGTATGATGAAGAGATACTGGACATCGTTGAGCAGGTACGCAGGCCACAGAGCAAAGTTCCGCCTTCTCCGGGAGCCGTGGCTCAGGGGTTGTCGGCCGATGATCTGGTGGCGGTTCACACGGATCGCATCGAGATCGAAATGGACCGGGAGGCTGGTACTGTCCATGTGGGATACCGTTTCTGGAGGAAACTGGGGTTGCCGGAGATGCTCGCCGACGTGGGTCTATCTCCCCGGGAGAGGGCTCTCACCTGTGTGATGACGATGAACCCGCTCTTGTGGCCGTGTAGCGAACACGGCATGCCCGATTGGATCCGGTCCACCGCTCTGGGGGATATCCTCGCCGAGGATTTTGACTCTTTGATCGAAGCCCCCTTTACCGAAACATGGACGCCCTGTACCCCAAGATCAAAGAAATCGAGTCTCGTCTTGCCGAACGTGAACGAGACCTTTTCAACCTCGATCAGACAGTTTTTCTGTATGATCTGACCTCCACGTATTTCGAAGGCCGGTGCGAAAAGAATTGGAAGGCCAAGAAAGGCTATTCACGGGACAAGCGATTCGACTGTGATCAGGTCGTCGTGGGACTGGTGGTCAATCGTGTTGGGTTTCCTCTTTGCCATGAGGTGTTTCCGGGAAATACCCAGGACAGGAAAACCCTGCCCCACATGTTGGGTCTTTTGGACGCACGGGTAGGTTTCAAGCCGGGTCAAACCGTGGTGGTTGATCGGGGAATGGCCTATGCCGAGAACCTGGAACAGATACGATCCCGCAACCTCCACTATCTGGTGGCGAGCCGACAGCCCGAACGTGACCAATGGCTGGGAGAATTTGAGGACGGGGAGGGTTTCGAAGAGATGAAACTGACGAGATCACCCACAAACCCTTACCAGAAGAAGAGTCCAGTCAGAGTACGGATGAAGAAGACTCCGGACGAAACACACGTGCTGTGCCTGAGCGAGGGACGCACGCAAAAGGATAGGGCGATCAGGTAGAAGCAAGAGCAGCGCTTCGTGGCGGATTTGGATAAACTAGCAAAGAGGGTCGCCAATGGGAGACTGGTCAAGCCCGAGAAGATTGGGGAGGCGATCGGCCGCCTCAAAGAGCGGTATCCGAGGGTGGCCCGGTACTATGACATAGCATATGACACTGGTTCCAAGACATTTTCTGCTCAACTCATCCCTGAAAAGTATGAAAAGGCCGTTACTCTCCACGGCTCGTATCTGCTCAAGACCGACCGCAAGGATCTGACCGCAGAGGAGGCTTGGAGGATATACAATCTCCTGACACGTGCCGAGGATGCTTTTCGGGCCATGAAAAGCCCGCTGGCGGAAAGACCGATATTTCTTCAGTTGCCCCACCCGGTGGACACCCATATTTTTCTGTGCGTGTTGGCGTATCACCTGCTGGTGGCTATAGAGAAGGCTCTCAGAGACAAGGGGATGTACACCAGCTTTTCGGCAGTCCGGCAACATCTCAAGACTCACCGGGTATCGACCATCATCTTGCCTACCGATGAAGGGCGACTACTCAAGATCCGCAAGCCCTCGACGCCTGAACCTGAACACCGCGAACTCTATCGGCTTCTCGATGTGCCCGAGCAGGTGATAACGCCAAGGAAGAAATGGATCGACACAAACAAAACGGCGTAGTGCCAAAACTATAGGCTAAGTAGTTGATATCACAAGGCTGGCTACGAAATCTGTCGAAGTTGGGCTATGTTCGAAGCGCAAATATATGATGCGGGAACTGCTCGCACACTGATTTGAATAGCCAAATTTCATGAGGTATTGATTCGGGCTAGGCCGGGCAAGGGTGACCCAACTCGAAGTGGTTTCGTGCGGTTCACAACACGTGACCGTACTCACACCACCGGCCGTGCCATGGAATTGACGGCCCATTGTGCCTGAAGAGCCTTGAAGAACGCCGCTACTCCTCGCGCATTCCGGATTGCCTTTGCAGAACCGTGCTCTCGAACTCCGTGACCAGTTCGTTCACGACGTGGGAAAGTTCTCGTGTGCGACATGTCCATGCTCGCAAGGACAAGATGCTCTCGTACGGCTGTATGGTGTGTCGCCGGCCGCTGCTGTACATGAACTTCAGCCCATGCTCCAAGGCCATATGGTGAAGATCCGCGCCGACTTTCAAGTCCCTGAGCGTCGCGGCCTGCTCTTCGTTCAATCCCAGTGAATCAATGAACTCCTCGTTCAATTCGAGGCGGCAGACGGCGGACAGGTTGAGGACCGCGGTGACCGCGACCGCAAGGACTATTTCATGGGCGTTGTTCGTCTCCACCGTGTGGACCAGTATGCGGAAGTTCGGGTCCTTATTCGTAATGGAGATCGCGTGTTCCGCGGAACGTAGGCCCGCGGTGATGTACCCGGCGATTTTGTGTCCGAGTTTGTCCGATTCGGAATCCACCCTGAGTTGCACTTTTATGGAAGAGGCCCTGTCCAAGTCGTCGGGTCGGGACACACATTGAAACTGTGGCGGACGTATCACTTCGCCTCTGGTTCCTCTAGGAGTTTCATCGTTTCCAGCCACGCTTCCCTCCTTGGCCCGGAGTGAACCGGACACGGTCGGCCCCTGGGCATCGCCGCGGATCCCGTGCTCCTGAAACGGCGTGAGCCACGCATGCGGGTGCATGAGCCCTATTTCCGAGCCGCATCCACTTCAAAGCCTCTGCACTGAATTCATCGATATCCGGATCGACGCCCCGAATCAGTGCCCTCCGGTTCCGAGTAAGCCGCTGGCAGCTGTGCAAAGGATGACGACCTCGGTGATTGCAAGGACGGCATAGGTCCTGTCTCCATTCCTGATCAACAAAGGGACGATGGCCAGGAAGCAGAAGATGCTCACTGCAGACAGGATGACGACCCCGACGAAGTTCAGGAAATCGGCATGACCCAGCATGCCAATCCATGCCCATCCCGGTTGGATGTCGGTCTTGACCAGATAATCGTGAACACTGAGACCCCAGTAGTTCGGTACCTCACGCAGCGGCAAATAGGGACTCATGATACCAAGGACGTAAATCAAGTACGTGACAAGAAGCACGACGAGTCCGAAATACATGCCTTTTTCCAGAATCTTCGCATAGAGCAACTGTTCCGGACCGGCTTCCAATGATTGTCTGATACTCTCAGTCATTTCTCTTCCTATTGGTTCGGCTTACAGTGGGGAAGGACGAGAAAGGCCGTCACGATATGCACATCGACACGCTTATGCAGCCGAGTCATTTCTTGACTCGCAGATTACTCGCGATCCCCTCGACTCATTTCTCATAATCATGTTTTTTGCAAAGGATTCAAACCCACGCGCATGCCCATCACTAGTCCTTTTCTTCATCCATGATCTTCCTTGCCGTTTCAAATTCCCCGGCCTGAGCAAAAGTCGCGGCAACCATTCCGGCTTCAATCTTTTTCTTGTAGGCGGCCTTCAAGGTCGCCACAAGCTTGTCGATCTTCACGGGCTTCTGCAAATACTCGAATGCCCCCAGACGACGAGCCTCTTCTTCATCCTTATCCGTACCGTGTGCGGTCAAGATGATGACTTGAACTTCCGGATACGCCTTCCTTACTCTTCGAAGCACTTCCATGCCGTCAATTCCCGGCATTTTCAGGTCAAGAACCATCACGTCAGGTATGTCGTCGTCAACTCTCTTGAGGGCTTCTTCTCCGTTAAGCGCAACCTCCGATTCAACGTCACGCAGATTGATGCGTTCCGCGAGGCTTTCGACGAAATCCTGCTCATCGTCCACGAGAAGTACTTTGAATTCTTTCATGATATTACTCCCAAAAAGATATGCCTAACTGAATGCAAACGGAATCTCACGCTGTCCGGACCCTTCCGGCGTCCGGATATGATGGTTTCTCGATTGGAGTCGGGTTGTCCGTACCTCGTACGAGCCTTTGGGGGGAGGAGAATCTCCCCCCATGTATTCTTTGTGTCCTGCCGGCGCTTGATGCCCTACATCCGACGCGAAGCATCGGAAGTCCCACTCACGGGCAAGACGTTTCGCGTTTCATCGCCGGCAGCCATGATGGTCGGGCTCAAATGGAAGCCTTACCGTACCTCGCCGGCACACCGTGCAAACCCACCATCTCCGCGAAGGATTCCCGAGGGACCGGCGCGCGCCCCATCCTGACCCGGATGCCTTTCAAGCCCACAATGTCGAGAAAACCTCGCTGCGCCTTTTCAGGATCCAGTATTTCCTTCGCAATGTGATGACAATCCGCTTCCGCGAACGCCGCGGCCGCGAAGATACGGTTCAGTTTCTCCATCATGTTGATTCCTTCCACCGTGTTGCCTCCAACGGGCGCCGTCATCTTGAGAGCCATTTCGTGCTCGCCCGCCTCGGCGAACGCCACGGCGGCAAACCAGGTCTCTAATTTTTCTTTCCAGGAGTTCATGACGTTACCTCTCAGTTCGGTCTCGGGTCTCTCTTCCTCCGTGCGGTCGGAATCCGTCCACATAGTCGGAACGGACACGTGCATCTGCAAATAGTATAGACCATAATTTGCTTCATGGCATCAGAGCATCGACCAAACTCTCGTCATGACTCCTTTTGTGGTATGGGAATGTCGGAGCGCGGCAGAAAAACCAGGGAGAACCAGCATGACGGTTCTTCTGCCGTGAGTCTGCCTCCGACACGTTCAATGGACTGTTCCAATGCAGTCCATTGAGGACGGGGCGACAGTGTCTCGACATCCGGTTCCAATGCCTGAGAGGAGGGCTCCGGAGAGAAATCCACTGCCGCTGCTCCGTTTCCGATTGCACGGGACTTTATGACAACCGTTGTGTGCGGTTCAAGACGGTCAAGAATGAATTCCAGACAATCAAATATGGCCATCTGAATACTCATGGGCCGGCCTACCAAGTCAAGGGGGCGATCGTCGGGAGCAACCCGTATGCCCACACTCTTGAGTTGGGCGAGACGCTCGGCAAACGATCCTATCTGTAGCAATAACGCGTTCAAATCGATTGCCGTTTCGGCTTCGTCCGTACCGTGAGCGAACCGGTTGAGTCGAGAAGACAGCTCGACACCTCGGGCTATCTGGTGCTCAATTGTCCGAAACGCGCGGGAAATGCGCTCATGAGAAGAAACCGCTTCACCGCCGGAATAGCTAAGGACATCCTGGATCAGCGCGGCATTCTCCCCCACGGCGGCCAGGACGTTGGTCATCTCATGGGTCACGTGCCTGGTAATTTTTCCCATGAATCTAAGTTCGTTGCCTGCCGGTTCAGCCACCGAACACCTCCGATATCCTTTTCTCCCCGGAGGGGCGTGTTTTTTGCGATCCCATGAGCACACCGCACCCTTCATTGATTCTTGGGTTTCGACGAGGTCAACGCCTTCATCATTTTGTCAATGAGTTTTTCTATGCTGATCGGCTTGAGAAGACAGCAATCGGCACCGAGCCGCAATGCCTCATCTTTGCACTCCTGCTCTCCATGACCGGTCAAGACGATGACCTCCGTGTCCGGATGGCGCTTCTCTATCCACCTGAGCACATCGAGGCCGGGCATCCCCGGCATGAGCAGGTCCAGGACGACCAATTGGGGTTGGTGCTTCTCAATCTTTTCGATCGCCTCCGTGCCGTTGAACGCGACGTCCACCTTGATGTCACGTAGTTCCAGGCGCTCTGCCAGGGTGCACACAAAGTCCTTTTCGTCATCGACCAGAAGCACCTTGGGGTCATTCATGACCTGTTCTCCTCACCAATTTCCGGCGGAATCTTGGGCAAATGAACGGTGAACCGCGTCCCCTCACCTACGGCGCTCTTGACTTGAATCTCTCCGCCAAGTCTCGACACGATCCCGTGTGTGATCGACAATCCCAAGCCCGTTCCTTCGCCCTTCTTGGTAGTAAAAAACGGTTCGAATATATGCCTCATGGTCTCCTCGGACATACCGCAGCCGTTGTCCTGAACGGATATCTTAATCGTGTCCGATCCGCCGTTGGCCGTGGCGATGGAAATCCACCCGCCGTCTTCAACCGCGGCCAACGAGTTGTTGAATAAGTTGAGGAAGACCTGTTGAAGCTGTCCCCTATCCGATGTGATGCGACTCAGATCTTCCGCGAGATGCCTTTCCAGACGAACATTCCGGTAAGCCGCGTCCTTTTCCACGAAGCTCAACACTTCTTCAATGACTTCATTGACGTCCAGAGACTCTATAGCCACGTCCATCCGTCTGGCGAATCCAAGAAGACGGTGCGTGATCGCGCTGCATCGGTCAATCGCCTGAACGATGACACTTAGGTGCCTGAGCAACACATCCTTCATGTCGGGGCGATCGCTGCGATACTCCAGGAGATCCTTGACAAGCCCCACCTTCTCGTTGATTACTGCAAGCGGGTTGTTGATCTCATGCGCCACTCCCGCAGCAAGTCGCCCTATTGAGGACAACTTGTGGGAGTGCTGCATCTGCCGCATTGCCAGTTCTCTTTTTTGATCGCTTTCCTTGAGCCGATTCACCATGGTTCCGGTGAGCCGAAAGACCACCGCGACAATGATGATGACTCCGAGCCCAAAGACAAAGACGATTTCGCTCTTGAGCGTGTACCATGCTTTCAATACTTCGGCTTTGGGCTTCACAACCATCAGAATGAGGTTTGCACGGGTAAAATACGCGTAGGTCACAATGGTATCGCGGCCGGTCAGAAAGGTGTTTTCAAGCACGTTCGGCTCATAGCTCTGAGGGGGAACACTGACGGCGCAACGATCAAGCACGGCTCCACAGAACTTGGATCCGGTCTGCAATATCCCCTCATGGTTGATGAGAAATGCGTCCTCATCGGGACGCAGGCCCATGGCTGCAATCAGCTCGTCGAACTTGCCCGTATCGATGGTTACCCGCACAATCCACCATCGACCTCCGGACCCGGCAAAGTGTTGAACGGCTATGACCAGATGGGGAAACTGTCTGAAACCCTTGAAAACGTCGCTTATGTAGACTCCTCGCACCTTTACTTGTTCAAACCATGGCTGCTCGGCATAGTTCTTTCCTTGAAGCTCGTAAGGCCCTGCATAACTGACCTGACGGCCGCTGGGATCGATGAGTCCTATGTCCACGAACCCTTCAAATTCCGCTCTGAGTACTCGGAAAATCCGCTGGAGGTTTTCCTCGTCAGCCAGTTCCTCATACGTATATGCAGACGCAATGAAGTTCACCGTGGAAAGGCGACCGGCCAGAAAGAGTTCGAAGGAGTGCTTTGTCTTGTTCACCAACACCTTCATGGGATCCACAATCTCCTGCTTCAATCGCGACTGGTACTGGTGATAGTTAATGGTGGCCATGAGCAACAGAGGGATGATGGTAATGATGAGCATCAGGATACGGATGTTGCGTAGAAGTACCTCGTATCTCATGGGTGAGATGCCGGCTTCCGGAACCTTGAGGAGGTTGCCCAACTTCACAAGTCCCTTCACTACGGATTCCTTGAGCTTCACGATGGTACCCTCACCAAGATTCCCTTCACATGCCGCGGCCGGAGTGCCACATCCGGCCTCCCGATCCCGGTCTCGCTGAGCGTGTCCGCCAATCAGGCACCTGTTTGGCGCACTGTTTGTCTCTTGCCGGTTGCCTCGATCGGTCAAGATCGAGATTAAAATCCTAGTCCCTTAGTGAGCGCCTTGAGTCCGGCAAAACCCAGCATGCCGATGACGATCCAGCGTACGAGCCCGGGTTTGGCCACCCGAAGCAACCGTACGCCGACCAGAGACCCCAACATGATTCCCACGATCGACGGGACCACCATCATCGGGATCACGCACCCTTGATTGACATAGATCCACGCGGCGGACGTGTCGGTAATGGAAAGGAGGAACTTGCTGGTTGCAACACTGATTTTCAACGGGGCTCCCATAAGCAGATTGAGGACTGGAACGTTTGCCCAGCCGGCTCCCAGACCAAACATGCCCGCCATGACGCCGATAATCACAAACAGGAGCAACCCCTGGGGGGTTCTGTGCACTCTCCAGTCGACGATTTGGCCGGTACTTCCCTCCTGGTACACCCCGTATATCCTCAGTACCGACGACAGCTTGTCAGGTTCTCGGACCTCGGGAAACTCGGATTTTTTCGCAGTCAACATGAGCACGCAAATGCCCAGAATCGTGGCACCGAGAGCTATTTGAATGACATTGGTGGGCAGAGCCAGACCTATCATGGCCCCTACGATGGCAAACGTTGACGCTATCAAGGCAACGGGAATCGCCAACCGGAGACTCGCCAAGTTCATCTTCAACAGTCCGGGACCCGCCGCCAGTGCTCCTGACAGTGCCACCAGAAGGCCGGTGCCTCGCACGAAATCGAGATGGAATGGAAAGAAACCGCTGATAATGGGGACAAAAAGTACCCCGCCTCCCACGCCGCCCAGAACGGCTGCAATACCCATGACGAAAGTCACCACCAAAAGCACCAACGGCCACATCCACCATGGATACCCGGAGCCGTCCACCGCCGGGGCGCCCGAGGTCTCGGCAAATGCCGGAGCCGTGAGCACGGCGATTGCAAAGACACTCAACAGGATTATGCTCGACAACTTGATCGATTTCATCGCACCTCTCTTGTGGCGTTCCAACTGCACCGTCACAACGCTCTGCAGTCAAGATCCGTCTTTCGAGCGGCTTATGCAGCGAAACAACACTCCTCCTCTGAAGTCACATGAATAGGCGTTCGCGAGCCGGTCCTCGCTTCCCGTGGATCTCTCATCAGCTGAAGAGGGCTTTTATGGACCGCCCGACTTCGCGCCGGATCCCGTCGCAGGGCATTCCCGCCTATTGCATTGGTGCCGGTGGACTGGAATGGATCGTCCGGCCGGATGTCGCACCGGTTCGCGATTCAGAGCATTCCAAATATCGTGCCAAGAGGAAGCATTGCTGAAAACATGTTGTTATTGCAATCTGTTACATGATCGTTGCACGTTAACGCACGAACCGCAGGTATGTCGCATAACGCGACGCTTGAGTGCGGGACCTAACTGGTATATGTTTTCCTTGTGGTCTCTGCGCGGGTTTGACGGCCGGTGGGAATGTCGCGAAATACAACACTCACTGCAACACGCTCCATGCTGTGTTGCGAAAACGCCACTATGACTGCAACCGGTCGTTGCAGAATATCCGGTCGGTTACTGAACCGAGTAGGCCGCGATACCAGGCACACGGAGCCGACCGTATGGGAACGAATCCTCCGAAAATCGCGTGCAGGCAGCTAATCACGGGAATATGACCGACGGCGCAGTTCCCCGAGACGCAGATCCTCATGACAAAGGAAATGTCCCCGACACCGGCCGACTCGGGGTTAAGCCCCGCGTCCCCACGGAACCGCGGACAACGCTGCGACCACGGGGGCGGAGACTTCCTTGAGTCCGATTCCCCGATGCAGGCCTTGGTCCGCGGTCTGCCGGGCGTGCCGTCGGAGGCGCAGTGCGACCGAAACGTGCGAGGTCCGGAGCGTATCGGTACCACACCCGGCCCGAAGACCGAAAGTCTTGGCATAAGGCCTGTCGTCACGACCGGAGGAAACGGCAGAGGAGAGTATCGTCTGATTATCGGCACAGGACTTGCATAACATCACACGGTCTCATCAAGTGGGAGACTTCAACCCAACGCCGGGCACGGACAATGCCGACTGGATCCTTGAGCATCAAACAAAAAGTGATTGTAAGCTGCGCGGTGGTGAGCATTGTGGTGGCGGCCATGATCGGCGCCGCAATGTATCTGCTCGGTTTGCTTGAAACGCAGATCGGCGTCCTGGAAGACGTGACGACACTTGAGGACTACGTCCAGGAACTGCGGCGGTCGGAGAAGAATCTCTTCTTGTACCGGGACGAGAGCTACGGCGATCGGGCGCTTTTTCTCGTGGAAGGAGTCCGGCGCGTGCTTGCCGCGGGCAAAGAGGAATTCGCCAAGGCCACATCGGATGACGCGACGGAAGCTTTCAATAACCGCCTCACCGATTATGCGAAGAACGTCTCCGATTACCTGAATCTCTCATCGAATAATAGGAGAATCGAATCCGCAGACCGGCGAAAGAAAACCGAGGCCAAGATACGGGAAATCGGCTCGACCCTTAGCACGTACGCGGACACGATGGTGTGGAACGAGAGACGGTCTATTGAAAAGACCACCGAGATGGTCAAGACTATCCAAGTCGCTCACGTCATCCTGTTGGCAGTGGTTGTTGCAGGCTTCTGGTTTCTCGCTTTCAGAAAAATCATTCGCCCGCTAAGAGACTTGGAAGTCCATACGGCGAGAATAGCCCGCGGCCAATGGGAACAGATTCAAAACCCTCCGGAAGATCGGGAGATTCGTCAGATCTTCGATTCCTTCAATCGAATGACCAAAGAACTCAGATCGAGACAGCGGCAGCTCGTCAGGGCACAGAGTTTTGCTTCCCTGGGGACGCTGGTGGCGGGAGTTGCACATGAGGTAAACACGCCGCTTTCGACTACTCGTTTACATAGCGAAATATTGCTGGAGGAACTGGAGGAACTCACCGAGGAACAGATGCCGTCCAAGGAATTCTTTAGGAAGAAGCTCAAGAGTTCCATACGAGAGGTGGATCGTGCCCTCAAAATCGTACACGATCTCCTCCATCTTTCAGGGACGAAGGACCTTGCGTTGCGCCCACTGAAATTGACGGGGCCGGTGAAGAAAGCGACCGAGTTGCTTGGCCCGCAGATGTTCGCCGGCATCGAGTTGGTCATTGACATAGGGAGCGACGTGGAGGTTCACGGCGATGAACACCGCTTGGCGACCGTCTTCATGAACCTCTTGGCTAATGCGGCCAAGGCCATTGACGGGAAGGGGGTTATCACCGTTGACGCGGTCGTCTGCGAGGACGACTGTGTAGAGGTGCGAGTGAAGGACACGGGGAGAGGCATTCCCGAAGAACAGCTGGAAAGGATTTTTGATCCTTTTTTCACGACTCATGAGGGCAAGAAGGGCCGTGGGTTGGGACTGTTCGTCACGCACGAAATTGTTGCGGCCCACAATGGCCGAATATGGGTCGAGAGCGTTCCGGGACGAGGGACGGAGGTCAAGTTGTGTCTACCGGTTCGGGGAGATTCGGAATGAATGAGGTTTCCAGAGTATTGGCGGTTGATGACGAGGAAGAGGCCCTTGACGATCTGGAACACGTGCTTCGTAAGGAGAAATATGACGTCGTAACTGCTCACACGGGTCCCGAGGCCTTGGAACTGATCAGGAACAACGATTTCGACGTGGTCCTGACCGACCTCAGGATGGAAAAAGTTGACGGCATGACCATCCTCCGTGAGGCCAAGGAGAAGAATGACGTCACGGAAGTGATCATGATTACCGCCTTTGCCTCGGTGGATACCGCAATAGAGGCCATGAGAAGGGGTGCGTACCATTACTTGGCAAAGCCGTACCGCGTTGGGGAGGTCCGGAAGGTCGTTGCGGAAGCCGCGGAAAAGGTTCGACTGAAAAAGGAGATCTCCGAGCTCAAGAAGGATCTTGAGGACCTGCAAGAGGGCTCCCAGGTTAAGATCGTCACCCAGAACGCGGGGATGCGGAGCATGCTCGACACCGCGCTCAAAGCCGCGCTCGCGGACTGCAACGTGCTTATAACCGGTGAATCGGGCACCGGCAAGGATCTATTGGCACGGTTCATCCACGAAAACAGCAGGCGTCGCAAAGGGCCGTTCATGGCGATCAATTGCGGCGTCTTCAATGAAGAACTCCTCGCCAATGAACTTTTCGGGCATGAAAAGGGAGCCTATACGGGGGCCGTGTCCAGCAAGGCCGGCATCATCGAGTGTGCCGCAGGAGGAAGTCTCTTTCTCGACGAAGTCACGGAAATGTCCCCCAACATGCAGGTGAAACTTCTCAGGGTTATCCAGGAGAGACAATTGATGCGCGTAGGCGGAACATCGTCCCTCGAGGTGGATGTTCGATTCATTGCCGCAACGAACAGGAATATTGAAGAGGCCATAACCGAAGGTCGGTTTCGCCAAGACCTGTACTACCGACTCAATGTGGTCTCGCTCGAGATTCCGGCCTTGAGGGAAAGGAAAGACGACATCCTTCTTCTTTGTCAATTCTTTCTCATGAAACATGCGAAGCTCATGCAACGGAAGCCTGCTTCTCTGTCAAGGGAAGTCAGGGAGATCTTGCGCAATCACGACTTCCCCGGCAACGTGCGGGAGTTGGAAAACATTATCGAGCGAGGGCTGGTCCTGTCTACCGGTAATTCCATCGAGGTACGTCACCTGCCGGGTCAGTTGCTGTACGGCCATTCAGCACCCCCCGATGGGAACCGCGACGACTTACCGACCTTGGAGGAGACTGAAATCCAGCTGATCAAACGAGTCTTGGACGAAACCGGCGGGAACAAGAAACTTGCATCTTCCATATTAGGAATCGACAGATCGTCCCTCTGGAGAAAGATCAAGAAGTACGGACTTGAAGAGCACGAAGCCGGTTGATGCGACCGCGACTTCATTCTCGTTTACTGCGTCATCGACCTCAGTGCCGGTACCTTCATCGGCCTCGGTATCCCCCGCGGCCCGATGCAGTCGCGTATTCCCTTACCTCCCAATAGTCCTCGGATTCATGCCGGCGAAGATCGTATACTCGCCCATCTTCCGCTTCTATCCTGAAATATGAGTAATTCGGTTCCCGCCAGGACTTCACAATCCCGCGAACCATAAATTTCGTCTCACGCGTCACGAACGAGATCGGCCTTTCGTCGGCCCGGTACCCGGCAAGACAGCTGACTACGGTGCGATTCCACAGTTCAGGACCCATCTTGAACCTGATTGCCGGAGTTCGCAGGCGATCCTTCCGTGTCCCGACATCGGACAAACCCGCCCGATCTCATGGTCATCACGACTTCGCCGTGCTGATTGAGCACTTCGGTGAATCCCCGAATGTACCCCTGATCGGGTTTTGAACGGGAACGCTGAGTTTCAAGCAACGTCACTCGAAGCGAAAGAGTATCGCCCGGACGCACGGGCTTGAGCCAACGTAACTCGTCCACGCCGGGTGAGCCCAAACCGGCTACGTGCGAGATGTAATGATCGACCAACAACCGCATGGCCAGGCTCGCCGTGTGCCATCCACTGGCGATCAGGCCTCCGAATACGGACTGTTTGGCCGCCTCGGGATCCGTATGAAAAGGCTGCGGGTCGAAGCGTCGACCGAAGTCAATGATCTCGTCCGCCTCAACCGTAATAGTGCCGAACTCGTGCACCGATCCAGGGACGTAATCCTCAAAATAACGGTCTTCTATGGGGGTCGCGAATGCCATGGTACGGGTAGAACTCCTCGGGTTCAGATAGTCTTGGGGTGAGCCGCAGATGCCTCGTCCGTGAGCTTGGGGTCCAGAATAACGCATTCAGGCCCGAATAGAAAACCGAAAACGGAGCGGATCGGCAATCGTCTCTGATCCGCCGGTGCCCGAGCCGCTCTCTTCTCAACGATCTCCACTCGGAGACGCCGGGATAACGCCCCGCATACGGGAGAATGTCGCCACATTCGGAAAAGGGTGTGCTGCATTACTTTAGGGTCAAGCTCGAACCATCTTGTCTTTTGCCTTTCCAGGACCAATGATTACTATAAGTCCAACGGGAAGAAGTCCCGAGTTCGAGATTGATGAGGTACATGAACGACATGCACTTTCGTGTGGGAAACAGGCCCGTGAGCAGCTTATTGCGAGGAGCAGAGGCGCTCGGCAAGGTCGTTCTCTGCCCGCTGATGACGCGTCGTCCCGCGTTGTGGGCGGGACTCCTAATCACGCGACCGGTGCGGTACTGCTTTGACGCGTCGGTGAAGGCATACGAGCAACACGCTCAAGGTTGTTCATGAACCGCATGATCTCTACGTGAAAACGGAACCGCGACCGGCCGCGCGAATCGGCCGGAAGCAGGACCGTGAAGAAGTCTTAACCAAAGAGGAGAAGACCGATGTCCGAAGAATCGAAAAAAGACATACAAGCCGGGACGGGGAAATGTCCCTCCGAGCCGCATACCTGGACGGGGGACAATCCGCACGCGGAATTCGACCAAATGCACCCGGCGGTCAACAAAGAGGAACCGGGAGCTTTTGCTAATCCTTGCGAAGCGGGGGCCAAGCAGGCTTCTGAAGACGTAACGGGCAGGCCGATGCCTCGGTCGGGTGTGTACTCCTGAGACTCGGCCGGAATTCCCATCGTGAAGAATTGATGCTATCGCGGACGAGGAGCTGCCGGCTTCTTCGCCCGCTTTTTTTGTGCACCGGTGTCGGAGCGAGGAGAATTTGGGTTTCTTACCATATTGATTATACGGCACATTTCTGCCGCCGCGCAAATCGGATTTGCTTTTGTGAACGGAAAATGTTATTGACCGCCCCTGACTGAGTCACTTCCGCGAACAACCCTTGGTTCCGGAAGCCGTCGTGTTCAGGAGTGGACGTGTCATGATGAAATTCAAGTGTCTTCTGTGCGGAGTAGAGTGGGGAGACGCCGGGGCGACCGAGGCCGATATCTCACACGGGTACTGTCCATCGTGTATACGAAAACGCTACACGCAGCGGATTCACCAGTCACAGCTCCGGGAAGGATACTCCGACTGCTTCAACAGAGGGTACAATGACTGCGGAGAAGTTTCCTGCCGCTTCAGAGCTGCGTGTCAGGACGATCTGATCGGAAATTGGAAGAAGGCCATCATACGGCGAAACGAGCCGGCCGATTGCGAAGGTTCCATACGCATCGTGTGACGGCCCGACCAGGGCCCACCATCCAATACCCGATGGATTCTCCGATCCCAGCGGACAATGACGCTGCTCCCGCCTTTTTCGTGACTCGGTAACTTCGCGTAACCTCCAGCCGGAACAACTTGCTGCTCGTGTCGCAGTGCGGCAAAGAGTATCTCGGTATCTCTCACCGCTCGAGAGTTCCGCCGACCCTTGCCGCGATCGTTCTGCAATTGTGCGTGATGGGCTTTCAGGTCCTTGGCTTCAATCTGGTGGGGCCCTTTTAGGTGTTCCGGTTTGTCGGGGTAACCGTGGTAAATGCATACCTCATGTGTACCCGCTCATGGTGGTGGGGATTGGGCCTTGTTTGGCAAACGGTGTTCTTCGCGCTTCTTTGGAGGGGCTTCCGCACGTCGCTGATCGGCTATTGATAACGTGCCGGGCGAGCGTCCCGCCAAATAGTTCACAAGATTCACACGTGCGGTCCCGGTCAGCTCCGGTAATCGGCATTGATGCTCACGTACTCTCTGGAAAGGTCGGTCGTCAGGAGTCGAGCTTGAGCACTTCCGTTTTTCAGGTCCAGCGTTACTGAAAACTCGGGTCTTTTCATCACGGAGTGAGCCGCGGACTCCCAATCGTTCTCCACGAGGACCCCGTTCCGGACCACGGGGACGTCTCCGAGGAAGAGATCGAGGCGATCCGGGTCGAATGGCACACCCGAGCGTCCCGCGGCACAGATGATTCTGCCCCAATTCGGATCCTCTCCATTGAAGGCCGTCTTGACAAGAAGCGATTCCGCGATGGTCCGAGCAACCTTTTCCGCGGAAGGCTCGTCCACCGCGCCGATGACGCGCACCTCGACGAATTTGGTTGCCCCTTCGCCGTCTCTCACCATCTGTCCGGCCAGATCGTAGCAAACCTCATTCAAGAGTGCCGAAAAAGCTTCCTCGTCCGCCCCGCCTGTCAGTCTTCGGGCATCATTGCGGCCACCGGCCATGACGACCACGGTGTCGTTCGTGCTCATGTCCCCGTCGATTGTAATCGCATTGAAACTCACGCGGTTCGCGCGAGACAACGCGTCCTTGAGAAACACGGGGTCCGCATTGACGTCCGACATGATCACGGCAAGCATGGTAGCCATATTGGGTGCTATCATGCCGCCGCCCTTGGCAACCCCCGCCATCATGCACGGTCCTGAAGAAAGCTCAACCCCACGGCTGACGGTTTTCGGTTTGGTATCGGTAGTCATGATTGCGCGGGCAACATCCATGAGTTTTTCCGGAGCAAGACCATTCACCAACGCGGGAACGCGCTGCATGATCCTTTCAGTAGGCATGGGATTCCCGATAACACCCGTGGACATGGGGATAACCAATTCAGGCGCAACGTCGAGACATTCCGCGACGGAACCCGTGAGTTGCAGCGCTGCCTCCATTCCCCGGCGACCGGTGTAGGCATTGGCGTTTCCGGAATTCATCAGTATCGCCGAGCATCTACCGCCAGCCAGACGTTGGCGGGTGACGGCCACGGGAGCGGCATACACCAGATTGGTGGTGGTCAAACCCACGGTCACTGCCGGAGCCTCGGTCGCGATCAAGGCGAGATCGAGCCTGGTTGAACCGACATCCTTGATGCCGGCGGATACGGCGTTGAACCGAAAACCATCAATCTCACAGATCTGATCGATCAATTGTCGAACTCCTTTGCATCGGGAACCCTCACGTTCAGTTCCTTCAGGCCATGAACGAGCTGTCCTCGACCTTGGAAGACGATCCCCATCATGCCAAATTCGATCGCGGCGTCAACATTTTCCTTTAGATCATCAATAAACACCGCAGAGCCGGGTTCAATACCGAATAGATTCAAAGCCTTTCGATAGTATTCTCGCGATGGTTTCATCACGCCAAGCTCAAACGACAGAGCAGCCTTTTTGTAGAACACAACATCCGGGAAATTCTCCACAATCCATTGGTAATGGGCCCGACTTGTATTCGAAGCCAACCATGTGCGGTAGTGGCTTGAGAGATCGCGGCCCAGTGAGATAATCTCTCTGTCTTCCCAGAAGATGTCGCACCAGATCCATCGAAACTCCTGTTCAGAAAGCTGCACGCTCAGAATGTCCGTCACGATCTTCCGATAGTGGTCGAAATCGATTTTTCCCGTTTCCAATTGGACCGAAGGGTCCCTGACCAAGTCCACAAACGACTTCCTATCATGATCGAGAAGTGCGGCAAGGTTTGGCGGGAGATGAGGTCGGAGCCTTCGAAAGGCAATGTCCCAATCAAACGGGACCAGCACCTTTCCCAGGTCGAACACAATGTCCGTAATCATGATGTCACGTGGTCCGTCACTTTCCCTTAGTACTCCGTTTCCCAAATACCGTCGCGGATTCCGGCGAGCTGAGATTGCTTCGCTTTGCTCGCAATGACAACCTTT
>JAVHLK010000098.1:14159-17995 GCA_031082285.1 Desulfomonilaceae bacterium | reverse complement strand
TCTCTCGATTTTCAGTTCTTGCTGGGAGAAGCCGGCAGGGTCCTGGAAGGACTGGGTGAACCCTTCGCCTCGGACAAGGAACGAGTTTCCGTCCTGCGGCATCGGTTGGAGGAGGGGCGCTTCCATCTCGCCGTGCTGGGTCAATTTAAACGCGGCAAGAGCACCTTGCTGAACGCGTTTATCGGACAGCCACTCTTACCGAGCTCGGTTGTCCCTCTGACGGCCATTCCCACGTTTCTCGAATATGGACCTGATGTCCGCATCCGTGTCTGCCACCAGGATGACACACCTGCCAAGGAGTTCGCCTGCACATCCATCGAAGAGGCAACGGCAATACTCCACGGCTTTGTCACCGAAGAAGGCAACCCGAAGAACCGGCTTGGCGTCACGCAAGTTGAAATCATGCATCCCGCGGCCATTCTTCAACATGGCGTCGTTCTCATTGACACTCCGGGCATTGGGTCAACATTCACGCACAACACTGAAGCGACACTCAAGTTCCTGTCTCAGTGTGATGCGGCACTGTTCGTGGTGTCCGCCGACCCGCCCCTTACGGAAGTCGAAGCGGAATTCCTCAGAGCGGTGAAGTCCCGGGTCTCTCGGTTGTTTTTTATCTTCAACAAGATCGATTACTTGAATGACAATGAAAGAGATGCGGCACTCACGTTCTTCCGAAGAGTGATGGAAGAGAACATTGGGGCCCATGAAGAGCACCCTATTTTCTGCGTGTCCGCTCGCAGGGGATTGGATGCCAAGCTCGTCGACGACTCTCAAGTCTGGATTGAAAGCGGCCTCCCCGAAGTGGAAAACCACCTTATCTGCTTTCTGGCTTCCGAAAAGACTCACGCACTTCGTGAAGCACTGAGCCGGAAAGCCCGTGAGGTGATGGAAGATGCCCTCATGCGATCGAAGCTGTCGATCAAATCACTGCAGATGCCGCTGGAAGATCTCGAACAGCGGCTCGACATTTTCGGCAGGGAACTGAAGAACATCGAAAGTGAGCGGCAGGCTGCTCAGGATCTCCTCGCCGGCGATCGAAAACGCACTCTCGAAAGGCTGGAGCAAGAGGCCGAGGATCTGCGCAAACGGTCTGTCGCCCATCTCAACCACGTTGTTCAGGCATCGTTCGATGCCATGAAAGATTGCGGTATCTCCGAGCAGGCGGTTCTGCACAGTCTGGCTGAAGAAGTCACGTCGTTCTTCCAGACCTCTGCCGACGAAATATCCGGAAGTTTCGGGCTTCACGTGACGGAAACATTGCGTCCTCATCAGCAACGAGCTGACGATTTGATCGAGAGTATCCGTAAGGCAGCGGCGCAGCTCTTCGACATCTCGTATCGTGCGCCGGACAGTTCCGAGGCATTTGAATTGAAGCGACGTCCCTATTGGGTCCTGAGAAAACGAGTTCCCACTCTTCCGATCGTGGTTCCCGAAGAAGCACTCGATACGCTCCTCCCCGCATCGCTGCGGATAGCCCGGCTGAAGAAGCGGTTGGCACGCCAAATCGACGCGTTGGTGCGACACAACGTGGAAAACCTCCGTTGGGCCACCCTGCAGAACCTGAACGATGCGTTCAAGCGTTTTGCTCTCACGCTCGACCAGCGGCTCCAACAAACCATTGAGGCCACACATGGGGCGATTCAGGCTGCGTACATCAAACGAAAGGAACACTCAGAGGCAATTGCCGACGAGTTATCCCGCTTCCAGACGGCAACCGGCGAGTTGACACGAATCTGCACGGCGCTTCAGGAATGGACCGGCGAACAGAACGAGCCAAGTTCATGAACGTCTTAACCGCTTCGAGGTGCCATGGTTCTCCGGATTTCCAAATCTCTCCCGGAGAGATCCATTTTCTCTGGTGGTTCATTCAGGGGAGTATCATGAATCCGTCCACACGGGAACGTCTCCGAAAGGCTTGGGGTATGTGTGAACGGCACGCCTGGGGATGGATGGTAGTGGAAGCGGCTTTTCGCAGCGGGTACATGCACGGCCCCGCGGTGCTGTACGAAGACCTGATGGGGCCGGCCATGGGGGCGTTCAAAATGCTCGGCCCCATGCAACACGGCAGGCTCAAGAGAAGACTGCGGCTGAGAGGTCCTTGCCTCATGTGCGAAGAGGGATTCGGTCCCGATAGCCAAGGTTACGTGAGGACGGATATTATCCGACAAGGCCGGGACTTGAGAGCCCTCCAGTCTCTTGCTCGGCGTACCGCCCGCTACTGGACAGAAACTGTGTGTGGAAAGTGCTCCGGAGACGACAGTCCCATACGATGCCGCAGACATCTGATCGAAGACGCTGCGATCGGGCAATCTGACGACTTTTCCTCCCATCGAGCGCACGTGACTTATATTGCTCAGCATCTTGTCGCATACGCCGGTTCGTTTCAATTCGAATTCAAAGGGACTCAGACCCTTGAGGACGAAGCCGCTTTGATTAGTGCCGTGGGCTGGTGCAGCGGGTGGAAGCTCTTTCTGTCCATAGTCGGTGTGCCGACTTCGCCGTTGCCGCAGATGGAGGCCGGATAGCGACAACATACCGGATGACGAGCCTGAACGTAGGAAAGAAAATGGCGTTCTCATGAGTGATAACCACATCCGAGGCATTTCCACAACATTGGCCCTGCTCGACAAGGCACTGTGCGAATTCGATCGCTGGGCGAATGGGCATGAGATCCGCTCCGTTTTGTACCAAGTGGAGAATCCTCTCTCACTGGGCCGGCGCCGACTGATCGTTGGAGAAGTAGCCGCGATGAAATACATGCTTGAAGAAATGCGAGAGACCCTGAACCTCGAATTGACGGTGCGCTCAGCGGACAGGATGATTACGAGTTCATGCTCTGTACTCTGGGCGTCTCTTCTTGAACTGGAGAGTCGTCATCTCCGAAGGTATGGCGAACTTCCGCCGGGTTTGGCGGAATACCTGGACCCCAAGATCGCCCCTCTTAACAAAGGGCTGCGCCGAATTCGTACAGCCGCGGCAGGGTCTCAACCACCGTAAGGTCTCTGTTCCGATTATGCACTCGCGAACAGGGAGGTTTTCCCAGGCGGATCCTTAACCCACACGAGAGTTGTCTTGATGCAGCTCCCCCGCGCGACTCACCGACAGTATGCGTGAGATCGCACAAGAGAAGCATGGATTATGAACGACCTACTGTTAATGGGCCTTTGGATTGGATTGGCCCTCGCGTCTTCACTGATTTCCATCCGAGTCGGCATTTCCGTCGCGTTGATAGAAATAATTGTCGGCGCGTTCGCAGGCAATATCATCGAGCTCACGTTGACCCCGTGGATCAACTATCTGGCCGGCTTCGGGGCAATATTGCTCACTTTCCTTGCAGGAGCCGAAATCGATCCCACCGTGATCCGAAAGCATTTCCTGCCGAGCATATCGATCGGCGTGGTGAGTTTCTTAGCACCCTTCCTCGGGGTTCTCGCCTACGCCCACTATGTTTCGGGCTGGTCCTGGCCTGAGGCTCAGATCGCAGGTATAGCCCTTTCCACGACATCCGTGGCGGTGGTGTACGCGGTCATGGTGGAAACCGGCCTCAACCAGACGGAGATCGGCAAGGTCATCCTTGCCGCGTGCTTTGTGACCGATCTCGGCACGGTTCTGGCCCTCGGGATCCTCTTTGCCAATTACAACATGTGGCTGGCTCTGTTTGGGGCGGCTACCGCGGTGTCCATGTGGCTTCTGCCGAAATTTGTCCCGTGGTTCTTTCAAAGAGTGGGCAACAGGGTGAGCGAGCCGGAAATCAAGTTCATTTTCCTTGTGTTGTGTGTGCTGGGCGGCCTGGCAAGCATGGCAAAGAGTGAAGCCGTGTTGCCTGCCTATCTCAT
>JAVHLK010000098.1:0-14059 GCA_031082285.1 Desulfomonilaceae bacterium | reverse complement strand
GGAATGGTGCTCGCGCCATTCTTCCTCCGGGACAAAGTCCTCGCCCAACGCATGCGCGTAATGGCATTTACCTTGCTCACTCCTTTCTATTTCCTGAAAGCGGGTTCACTGGTGAAAGCCGAGACGCTGGCCACGGGAATCGGTATCATTGCCGTATACTTGGCCGTGAAGATGGCGACCAAATTCGTAGGAGTCCGGCCGCTCACCAAGATTTTCCGATTTGAACCCAAGGAGGGCATGTACACAACCCTGATGATGTCCACCGGCCTTACGTTCGGGAGCATCTCGGCACTCTTTGGATTCACCAACGGTATCATAAACCAGGATCAGTACACCATCCTGGTCGCGGCCGTGATCGGCAGTGCCGTGGTGCCTACCCTGATCGCTCAAAAATGGTTCCAACCGCGTGTCGACACACGCCGGCGGGACTTTTCGGCCCGTCGACAGTCCGCGGTGCAGACTGCTTCGGAGTCTGAAGATGAGGTAGGCTCAAAGGGACGAGGGGTGAACTGAACTCCGCCGAGAACTGCTCGTCTGTCGGGTTTACGCGGGCAGGGGCCGGTCTGTTCGCAACGAGGGTGCAGGGGAGACGCCGGGCGGCGACCGAGCGTTCTCAAGAGCGGATCGCTGTATTTTTCATTGTGTACTTCGGGAGGAAACATGCTGACAAAAATCTTGGTCGGGTTGGATGGATCCCGACACTCATTTAAGGCGTTGGAAGAGGCTGTTCTGTTGGCCGTGCCGGCCGGCATGGAAGTTCACTCGATATCCGTGGAAGAAATTCCAAGGTATCCCGGAACGATCGGTGAGGTCATAGAAGAGAAGGCAACCGCAAACACCACTTTTGGAGCGGCCATAGCCGAGGCACGGCGGATTGCGGAAGCCAAGGGCGTGAATCTCCAATCGCATGTTCTGGTAGGCCACGAGGTCCGGACAATTGTGGAATTTGTCCGCGCACACGAATACGACCTCCTTGTTCTCGGTTTCATGGGGCATTCGGCAATCTACGACCGAATCATGGGCGGAACGTGTCAGAATCTCGTGCGCCTCGCTCCATGCTCCGTGCTTGTGGTGAAGTGACCGATGTCCTGTTCAGTGGGCAACATCGGGAAAGGACCTCCCCGCAATAAAGAACCGACTTCAGTCAATCGGAAACGCCCGAAGGTCATCGACAACTACGGCTAGGTCATCCGCTCGGTTTGACGATTTCAGCGGGCGCGTGCCGGCGCAAAGGCCGGCACTTTACATTCTCTTGCGGCCTGTACGAGGGATGCGTCCAGTGTGGCGAGGGGAAGATCGAGCCTCATGGCCAGATCCAGGTAGGACGAATCATAGGTTGAGAGATCGTGTTCTCTTGCGAGCCAAACAATCTCCTTAAGCATCCGCTCCGGGGTTTCTTGTTCCACCGTTATGGGCAAGCCACCCAATAGCGCGAGAAAGCGGACGACCGAAGCCTGACTGAGACGCCTTCTCCTCTCGGCTACAAGCAGGACATTGCCTACTTCGAGAGGCCAGATGGCAGGCACATAGGCTTCAGCGTATTCGAGGCTCTCGAGGACGTCTTCCGCGTAGCTGTTTTCCTCGTCTTCGAAACACCACGACATGACGATGGAATTGTCGACCACTAACCGGATGGACATCAGCGCCTTCCTTCCTCGATCATGTCGCGGATGGACAGCCCGTCGAGGCGGTGGGCGCTGCGAAACCGTTTCAATTGATCGATGACGTCGCGCACGGGCAACCTTTTCGAGGAATCGGCGGGTTGCAGGGTCGCCACAGGCACGCCGTGCTTTGTAATGGTTATCTTCTCACCCTTGGCGACCCGCTCCAGGAGTTGGGTGAGGTGAGTTTTCGCCTCATATGTTCCGACTGTTACCATGAATCACCTCGAGACAAACCAGTCTAATACCAGTCTACTTCATGCCGATTAAAAGGCAAGCGTCAATCGCTCGACGTCCTTGAGAAACCAAGTGCTCCGTTTCTTAGATCCCCATGATTCGCGGATCACAGCTGACAATGAAAGTCTTTTGTGGAAGAGAACTTCCGGGTCCAAGAGCAGGCAGAACACGGACGATAGGCGTTCCCAGGCAGAGCCCATAGGCGTTAAGTCAAGCGTGTTGGTCGGGCTGAACCGTGTTCGATTCATAACGTCCCGAAGGGACAAGTCCCGCGTCTCGCGGGATTAGCCGGGCCTTTCAAGGCCCGGAAATGGATGGCCGAACATGGAAGACGCGTCCTGAAAGGACGCCGGAATGCTTGCCATTGAGAATGGGTCCGTGTGCGCCGTCCCTTCGGGACGGAAATCCTGTTTAAATTGTCTCGTTCTTTCCGGGGGATGAATCCCCCGGCTAACATCGTATGTGCCTTCAGCACATCAACATCTCAGAATTTCAAAACCTAAACGCTGTGCACTCCTCGATTTGTCTACCTCCCAACGTTCGCTGGTCCGGCAAGATTCTTAACTTAAGGCCTATGAGGCAGAGCCTGGGAACGAGGAGGGGGCAGACTTTGAGGTGAATACGGTGTCGCATTTGGCTACCTTCACTGCTTTGGCAGCGCCGGCCTTCCCGCGTTCCACGGGACATTCTTTCTTCCCACGGCCTGCAGGGACGCGGGGAAGCTACCGCCCGAAAATGCTATGATGTCTTGACATCAGGTCGGGAGATGCTATGATGATCTTATGAGAACTACACTCACGATAGATGATGACGTGATCGAGCGCGCTCGGGCCGTCGCGGCTAAGTTGGGCAGACCATTTCGGACAATCGTAAACGAGGCGCTTCGTGCCGGCCTCGATCACGTTGAACAGCCGGCCAAACAGCGCCCCTACAAGACGAGACCTCACGCAATGGGCCTCCGACCCGGTCGGAATCTCGACAACATACAGGAACTTCTGGCCCAAGTTGAGGGCGAGGACTCCCGGTGATTCTTGTAGACGCCAACATCCTCTTGTACGCGGAAGATTCCCTACACCCGCATCACGACAAGGCACGCACGTGGTGGGACAATCAACTCTCGGGAAGCGAGATTGTCTGTGTGTGCTGGACAGTCCTCTCGGCATTCATTCGAATCGGAACCAATCCAAGGGTCTTTGAGCACCCACTGTCTCTCGAACAAGCAATCGCTCGCGTGCAGAGTTGGCTGGACCAGCCATGCACGCGAGTCGTTCGGCCTACCGAGCGGCATTGGGTCATCTTGCAGCAGTTGCTCAGGGAGGGGCAGGCTGTGGCCAATCTTGTTTCAGACGCTCACCTGGCCGCACTCGCAATAGAACATGGTTGCATCTTGGCTTCCACCGATTCAGACTTCGCACGCTTTTCCAAACTGAAGTGGAGGAATCCCCTGCGGTGACCAATCAAGTCAAGACTTCACATGTATTCTATCTCTTGGACTTTTCTTCTCTCTTCCTCGTGACCTCTGTGTCTCAGTGGTGAGTTCTTTGTCTGCTCCCGGACAGAGTCCGGGGGACAGGCACGAGGGAAGAAAGAGGAAGAACTTCACCACAGAGACACGGAGAACACGGACGAAACCCAGTCCTGATGCCCCGTTTCGCGGAAATCCTTAGCGGCACGACAAGAATTTGAACGTTAAAGTGACACGCATTGAAATTGGCGGGATCGCACAACCTGTGTCGAACCAGCGTACGATGGTCACGGTTGTAGGGGTAGACCCCTGTGTCTACCCTCGCTTGGGCATACTCGCGCGAAGCGGGCGGACATCCCGCGTTCCGCGCGGGACCCCTACAATCGAAGGTTCCTGCAATTTTCACCGCGTGATACCATATAGTAGATAAGTCCACACGGCGACCGTAGGCTGCTTGGTCTCCGCAAGGCCTCCAAGCCGGCGACGGCAAGGATAAATATACGAGGAGGTCCGAAATGAGTTTGGCAGGAGACGCGTTGGAGCGTTTCATCGAGAACGCGATATTCTATCCCGACACGTTCATGATGTACGGCCCGTCGGACTTCGACCTTGATTTCGAGGACATTTGGTTTGAAACCGCGGACGGGGTCCGGCTTCACGGTTGGATGATTCCTGCCGACTCTCCCGAGGGACTGATGTTGTTCTGTCATGGAAACGCCGGCAACATATCTCACAGACTGGACAATATTTCACGATTGCACGACATCAACATCAGCGTGTTCATATTCGATTACCGGGGGTACGGACGCAGCGGCGGACAAATCAGCGAAGCAGGTCTGTACACCGATACGGAGGCCGCGTACGAGGTTGCGCACACGTACGCACGAGACAAGGGACTCAAACTGGTGATTTTCGGCCGATCCTTGGGCGGTGTGGCGGCCGTGCACGTCGCGTCGACCAATTCCTGCTCGGGAGTGATCCTGGAATCAACCTTCACCAATCTCGCGGCCATGGCCAGGACACACTTTCCACTGCCCCTCGTGGACGGGCTGTTGAAGCATCGCTTCAACTCCCTGGGCAAGATCCGGCATGTGAAAGCTCCCCTGCTCTTCTTTCACGGGGACAACGACGAGATCGTCCCGTACCGTTACGGCTTGGAACTGTACGAAGCGGCTCCCAAGCCGAAGGAATTCGTAAGCCTTGAGGGAGCCGGTCACAACGATACGTACCTCGTGGGAGGCCGGGCCTACTTCGACAAGTTGCGGAGTTTTGTTCAAAGCTTGCCGTGACCGGTGTGACGCTCGTTTGGCGGGCACGATAAGTCCCACACCTGCGACCGGCTTACCGGAGCCGGTAAAGATCGCCGTATTTTCGTGTCAGATACTCAATGAGATAATCCGGAGTCATGTCCTCATTCGTGACGGTTCGCACCAGATCTCGAGGCTTGTAACGGCTTCCCTGCGAGTGGATCTTCTCCCGCAGCCACCTGAGCAGATCCGCGAACTCCCCTTTCTCGATCAACGCGTCCATGTTTCCCAGGTCCTGTGAAGCTTGATTGAAGAACTGAGCCGCGTTCATGTTGCCCAACGTGTACGTGGGAAAGTACCCTACGGCTCCCGCCGACCAGTGAACGTCCTGCAGGACTCCCGTCGCGTAGTCCCGCGGGGTGACGCCGAGATAGGCACGCATCTTGTCGTTCCATGCGTCGGGCAGATCGTCGACTTCCAGGTCCCCTCGGGTCAACATCACCTCGATCTCGAAGCGAAGCAGGACGTGAAGGTTGTACGTGACCTCGTCCGCTTCCACGCGGATAAGACTCGGTTGAACCTCGTTGATCGAGAAGTAGAAATCCTCGAGCGGCACGCCGCGCAATGAGGCGAAACGCCGCTGCGCCCGGGGATAGAAGTGCTTCCAGAAGGGAAGGGATGCGGCAACGAGGTTTTCCCACATTCTGGACTGAGATTCGTTGACGCCCAGTGACACGGGCGCGCACATGGGCGTTCCCCAGTGCTCCAGCGGAAGGCCCTGATGATACATCGCGTGACCCGCCTCGTGAACCACCGCGAAAAATGCTTCGTTGAACGAGTGTTCATGGTATCGGGTCGTGATGCGGACGTCGCCGGGACCCACGCCCTGAGTGAACGGATGCGCGGAAACGTCCAACCTTCCCCCGTCGAAATCGTACCCGAGCTTCCCGGCCACCTTGGTTGCAAATGCCTCCTGATCCGCGATGGGAAAAGGACCTCGGACAATCGAAGGATCCGGCCTCCTGGAACTCCCCTGGATTCTCTGCAACAAATCGGTGAGCGCAGGCCGCACACGCGCGAAGACGGTCTGGAGCCGGCCGGCTGTCTCACCTCGTTCGTAGAGGTCGAGAAGCGCATCGTACGGCTCGTGCGAATACCCGAGCGCTTCTGCCTGTTCCCTCTTCAGGGAAATCATGCCCGCCAAGTGGGGTTTGAACATGCTCCAGTCGTTCCTGCAGCGGGCCTCCTTCCAAGCCGGCTGAGCCTCTGCCGCGGCCCTTGCCAAGTTCATCGCGAGACTCTCCGGGATCTTCACGGCCCGATCGAAGAGCCTTCTCCATTCACGAATATTGACGGCCTCGACCGACAACGGATCTTCAGTCAACTCGGAACCCTCGACGATGCCCAGCCACTCCCCGATGAGCGGATCCGTGGTCATCTTGTGCTTCATCTTCGCGAGGGCGCTCAACTGTCCGGCACGGTGACCGTGCCCCTTGGCCGGGATGTAGGTGCTCTGATCCCAGTGCAGGACCTTGATTGCCGAATCGAGATACGAAGTCTCCTTGCTCTTCACCGTGAGCCGTTCATATGCGTCGTGCGGGTTCATGCCGTGGACTCCTGTCGGTATCGCTCGGAATGGGAACTGCCAGGTCGCGTGTAGCTTCTCCAAGAGGTAAGTCTACATGCTCCGTTCTTAACGCACAAAGAGAAAGTTCCTGCTCCGGTTCGAATGATCCGAAAAGCCTTAATTCTCGCTAGGCTGACGACAAAAACAGACACGGGATCGAATTCTGTCGTGATATTCCTTGGGTTTCCTTGACAATATACGTGAAAAGAGACTATAATCACGGTGGCCAATCGCCATGAAGGGCATCCCTTTACGCCCTCATCCTCAAGCATCCCGGAGAGGTGACCGGAACATGCGCTCCATACCGTACGGCATGATCGTCCTTATGAGTATTCTGGTGCTTTTCCAGGGTTGTGGCGGCGCTCCCGAAGAAAAATCGACGCCGACAGGCGATTCTTCCAACATACCGACATCAGGATTGGAGTCCCAACTCTCGGAGGTGCGGCAAGACCTGGCACAACAACGGGAAGAGAATGCCGACCTCGTCCGTCGCGTCCAGTCACTCATGGACAAACTTGCTGAAAAGAACAGCCGGATGGAGAAGTTGATTTCCGATTCCGCGGCCAGGGCATCGGAGCGCTCCGGACGCGTGCCCGGGAAAAGTCCTGAAGATCTCAATCGAATCCAGTTGATGGGAGCCAAGGCAATCGCGGAACACCGTGCCCAGCGACTGAGCGCTCGATTGGATGAATTGAAGAAGGACCTCGAACAGAAAGAGGTCGATCTGAACACCATCAGGCAAATCGCTAAAGAGAAGGACGAGGAAGTCCAAGGACTTACCAATCGGATCTCAACACTTCAGGCGCAATACGACGAGCGTAACACGCAACTGAGCGCCAAGATGGATCAGATCTCCAAGGAGCTGAGCGAACGCTCCGTTGCGTTGGAGAAGTTCAAGGCTCAGCTTGCCGAAAAGGCGGAACTCCTCAACACGTTCAAGAACGCGGTGTCGGATGCGACGAGACTCAAACAAAGCGCCGAAGAAGAGGTGGAGAGACTGAACAAGGCCCTGTCCGAGACGAACCGACAGTTGGAGGCATCTCGGATGGAGGCCCAACAACAACGGGAAACCGTTTCGGAACTCAACACGGAGTTGGAACGCGTCCGCCAAGAGTCCCTTGCATGGAGTGAAGAGGCAAAACGACTGCGGGCCGAGTCCAAGAAGCTCGGCGACGCATTGGCCCAAGCCCGCGAACAGGGGCAAGACCTACAGGCCAAGCTCGAGGAAGCCCGGGAACTGGCCGGACGATCCCAGCAGGAAGCGGAACAGTTCCGTATCGAAGGGGAGCAATTCCGGAAAGAGGCCGTACAACTGCGAGTAGATCTGAACAACGCCCGGGAAGAGATGGCGAGTCTCAAGGAGCGCACGGTGGAACTCACTTCCAGGGTGAAGGAGCTGGAGGCCCTCCCTGTCCGGGAAGAGGAAGAGACGGAATCCAGTATCGACAGGATCATGGGTACCGCCGCAGTGGCGGAACCAAAGGTCTCGGATGCGGACCCACGGCCGCCCTCACCCACCCCCAAGGCCCCGACGCGAGAGCCTGCTCCACCGCCCGTGGTCGAAGAACAACCGTATGAAGCCCCTACGTTCGACCAACTTGATTCCAGGGGACCTTCCGTCGTCGAGCGAACCCCCGACGTACCGGAGCCTGCCACACCCGAAGGCGAGGAGCCGAAGCCGGAGAAACGCGAAGAGCCGAAGTCTCCTTTTTCGACAGGGCTCTTTTAGGTGATCCGAGTCTTCCTTTTGCCTGAGTGCGGCTGTCTGAACCATGAGTCTCTCGATTTCCCGATTGCATGATTCCTGCCTCTCGACTACTCCCAGCCGCCGGCATTAGTCATCATAGTCCTCACACAGTCATTTCAATCATGGTTCAAGACTCTTATCGGGCGGTTTCACGCTGATCGTGCCGCAGGCAGTCCCCTTCTCCCTGTTGACGGCTCCCCTCTTCATGTATCTCCTGCAGGTTCCTCTCGCCCCCCCTCATTGAGCGGATTGGTGCTCGCCGCGGGTATGCTTCCGGACAATGCCGTGATTGTCACATAGCGGTCGCCGGCGTGGTTGTGGTAAGATAGGAGCCTCGCGTAGTGCCTCTTGACCTGATGAACCATCAGATTGAGAGGCACTCGCAGCACCACGTATTGGTAACACGGAAGCCGAGCGGTATCGAGCCGGAACGCTCTTGATCGCACTCAAGTCCCTAAGGACCTCCCGGCTCCCACAATGGAGGCACACATGGCCAAAGCAGAGGATGTCATGACGCGGGACGTCATTACGGTAACCACTCACACCACGTTGCGCGATTTGGCGAAGATCCTGTCGGAGCAGGGCATCAACGGAGTCCCGGTGGTGGACGACGACGGAAAGGTCATCGGCGTGGTCTGCGAATCGGACCTGGTCAAACAGAACAGACCCATCCATATCCCGACGATGTTCGTCATCCTCGATTCCGTCATCCCCCTGGACAATCCGTGGCGCCTGCAGAAAGAATTCAAGCGTCTGGCCGCGACCACCGTGGGGGAGATCTATTCCCACCCTGCGGTCACCGTGACGCCGGACACGGACCTGTCCGAGGTGGCACGCATCATGTCCGACGACAAGTACTACACGCTCCCGGTGGTGGATCGCGGGAAGCTGGTCGGCGTGCTGGGCAAGGCCGACGTGATTCGCTCATTGATATAGACATAATATCAATTAATTATAAGGATAAAATGATGTTGTTGTTTGACGATTTCCGATTTTTTCTCGAAGTAACTTTAATTTTTCTTGACAACACTTTAGAATCATGGTTTAAGCCTGCTCAACCAGCGGGTGGCGTAGCCCGCTGCTCAACATACCTTTTCCCCCATGCGAAGCCCCGGTTCTCATCCTCCTTTCCGGGGCTTTCGTTTGTACGGATGCGGCCCGCTCCGGTGGGTCGCGCACTGCATGGCGGGCCGGCCGGCATGTAAAGACCTCTCATGGGCACGAATTTCAGACAACCCTCACTGACCGCCAAGCAGGCCGTTGCGTCACTGCCGCTGGATCCTCCGCCTTTCTTCCTGGAGCGAGAAATCCGGTTAACCTTTCGGGGCCTGGGCGTGTATTCCACCGGTGTGGGGATTGCGGTGCTTCTTGTCTTGAGGGCTGCATTTCCCGGGATTTACGACCCGCTCCCATCGCTCGTTTCCTTGCTCGCAATTTCAGCCTGCTCAGTTGGTTTTTATCACGGCGTCCGTGTGTTCTCGTACTGGCTGACATGGGGTTGGGTGATCCGCAGATATCCGTCCATCGGCGGCATACACCCGGCTGCACGAGGAGAACTTCCACGCAATGCGTTTCTCACTGTCCTTCTGTCCCCTTCCATCGGCTTCGTTCCCCTGTGGGTGGGGCTGTATTGGCTCTACGAGGGATTTCGCCCGGAAATCTGGCTGTGCACGGCCATCTGGGCCGCGTCATCAATGGGGGACCTGAGATCCGTTCGGCATCTCGTGTCCGTCGATCCTTCTCGTTGGATCAAGGACACCCCCACCGGCATGGACGTCCTGAGACTCATCGGTTCCGACTGATCGACCCGCCCGCAGATACGGTTCCAGGCGGCGAATCTTCTCCGTTCCTATTCCCGGAACACGGGCAAGGTCTTCCAGTCGGGCAAAGGGTCCCGACGAATCTCTAATCTGTTCCACTCTCCGTGCGAGCGCCGGACCCAGACCGGGCACATTGGTGAGATCCTCCGCGTCGGCACTATTGACGTCGATCTTTCTTCCCAACAGGAGGAGGACTCTCCCGGGCAATTTTTCAACAGACACGTCACGGCTTTCACGGGACAGCTTGACGACCCTGTTGCAGGCGATCGGGCGGTGGAGATTCGCCCGCGGAGAGGTGGACGTCTCACCCAGTATACGGAGGATCTCGGCAATCGACGCGGGCCGATCGACGCATACGGTTCCCAGGGGCGCGTCATCCAGAAACACCTGATATACGCAGTCACCACGTTCAGGAGCCCATTGCGAAGATCGGTCGGGGGAGAGGAGGCGTTCGACGGGCGGAAGACATTGATACGTGAGGGCTGCAAGCCCCAGAACGATGAGGGCCATGACGGTAGGCTGAGTAAGCGAATGCTGCGGGTCGGGTTTCATTACCCGAAACCGGGAGGACGGTCCGTGCAGCCGAAATCCTTCTGAAGCTTGTAGTCGATGCTGTCCACCAGGGCATCCCAGGATGCTTGAATCACGTTCTCACTGAAGCCTACGGTCCACCACGTCTTGTCTCTGTCTGCGGACTCGATCAAGACCCGAACCGTGGCTCCGGTTCCCGACGTACCCTCCAGGACACGCACCTTGAAATCCGTTAGCCTCATCTCTTTGATATTCGGGTAGAATTTCTCCAACGCCTTCCGGAAGGCGGAGTCCAGGGCATGCACCGGTCCGTTGCCCTCCGCGGCCGAGAATTCCATCGCGTCTCCCACCACTATACGGATGACCGCGTCGGAGTACGTTTGGGTGTCTCCCTGCCTCTTGACGTTGGTGACATGGAAGCCGTGAAGCGAGAAGAACTTCTTGTGACGCCCGAGCATTCTCTTCATGAGCAGTTCAAAGGAACCGTCGGCCACGTCGTAGTTCGCGCCTTGTGCTTCGAGGTCCTTGATGGTCTTGAGAATCTCCGTGACCCTGGGATCGTCGATCGCGAGACTTATCCCGTACTGCGCGGCCTTCTGCACCACCGCAGCGCGGCCCGCCTGCTCGGAAATGGGAAAGCTCCGCGTGTTCCCCACGATCCCGGGATCCATGTGTTCGTAGGCTTCGGACGCCTTGACGACCGCGCTGGTGTGGAGTCCTCCTTTGTGGGCAAACGCCGAGGCGCCGACATACGGCTGTGACTTGAGCGGCGTCCGGTTGGCCATCTCATCGACAAATTCCGAGACTGACTTGAGTTTTCGCAGCCGCTCAGGCTCCATGGTTATCCTGCCCATCTTGAGGGCAAGGGCTCCAATGACCGAGATAAGGTTTGCGTTGCCGCAGCGCTCTCCGATGCCGTTGATCGTCCCCTGGACATGCACCACTCCGGCTTCGACCGCCATGAGGGTCCCGGCCACCGCGGTGTCGATGTCGTTGTGGGTGTGAATTCCCAGGGGAGCCGTCATCTCGTTCTTCACATACCGTACGATCTCCGCAAGGTCGGTGGGAAGCGTACCGCCGTTTGTGTCGCAGAGAACGAGGCAATCGGCACCCGCATCTTGAGCGGCTTTCAAGGTCCCGAGCGCATAGTCCCGGTTGCTCTTGAATCCATCGAAGAAGTGTTCCGCGTCAAAGATCACCCTGGAGAATCGACCGGTGAGGTAGGCGACCGAGTCACGGATCATCTCGATGTTACGTTGCAGCGGTACGGCCAGGATATGCCGGGCGTGAAGGTCCCAGCTCTTGCCCACGATGGTCACCAGTTCGGTTCCGGTTTCCACAAGGCTGGCGATCTGCGGGTCCTTCTCCGGCGACAGGTCCGCCCTGCACGTGCTGCCGAATGCGACGATGCGCGAGTGTTTGAGGGGCAGGTTCCTTGCCGCTTCGAAGAAACGCTTGTCCTTGGGATTCGAGCCGGGATATCCTCCTTCAATCAGGTCGATGCCCAGATCGTCCAGCTTCTGCGCTATCCTGAGCTTGTCCTCCAGGGAGAAGGTGATCCCCCAGGTCTGTGCGCCGTCCCTCAAAGTCGTATCGTAGAGTTCCATTGAATCCAAAGCATTGCTCCGAGTCTCACGACCGGCTCTTTTCCAGCCCAAAAGTGTCGTGCAAGGTCCTCACGGCCAACTCCGCATACTTCTTCTGAATTACACAGGAGATCTTAATTTCCGAGGTCGAAATCATCTGAATATTAATGCCCTCATCGGCAAGGGCGGTAAACATGGTAGATGCCACCCCGGCATGGGACCTCATACCAAGCCCGATGATGGAGACCTTGGCAATGTCGTTGCACCCGACCAGATCGGACGCGCCCAGCCTGTTCTTGATGTCCCGGCATATCTCCAAGGCCTTTGTCAGATCGGCCTCGGGGACGGTGAAAGTGAGATCCGCCTTACCGTCCGCGCTGGAGTTCTGAATTATCATGTCGACGACGATATTGGCCGCGGCCAGGGGTGCGAAGATCTGAGAAGCCACGCCGGGTTGGTCGGCAACTCCGGACAGCGTGATCTTAGCTTCCTTCATGTTGCAGGTCACTGCACTGACCGATTCCTTTTCCATTTCCGGATTCTCCTCCGTGAGCAAGGTCCCGTCGTTATCGTTGAAGCTCGAGCGCACGACGACCGGGACCCGGTGGCGCATTGCGAATTCTACGGCACGTATGTACAGCACTTTGGCTCCCAACGACGCCATTTCCAACATCTCCTCGTACGCGATCGCCTTGATCTTCCGTGCCTTGGACGTGATGTTGGGATCGGTCGTGTACACGCCGTCCACATCGGTGAATATCTCACACCGGTCGGCCTTCAGTCCCGCGGCAACCGCGACCGCGGACGTATCGGACCCTCCTCTGCCCAGGGTCGTGATGTTGCCGTCTGCGTCAATCCCTTGAAATCCCGCCACGATGACGATCGTCCCGTTCCGGAGATCGGCAAGAACGGCTTCTTTCTTCACATCGGTGACCCGCGCGGCGCCGAAGGATGAGTCGGTTTGCAGGGGAATCTGCCAGCCGCAATACGACTTGGCTTTGTATCCCATGGATTCCAACGTGATTGCCAGCAAGGCAACGGTAACTTGCTCACCTGTGGAAACAAGCACGTCCACCTCACGTTCATTGGGAACGGGGTGAATCTTCTTGGCCAGGTCCAGCAGCCGGTCCGTCTCTCCGGCCATGGCAGATACCACGACCACTATCTCGTTGCCCTCGTCCTTGCGGGCCGCCACTTTCCGAGCTACGTTCGCGATTCGCTCCAAATCGCCGACGGATGTTCCTCCGTATTTTTGAACAATCAACGGCATCGTTCCGTGCTCCGATCGAATCATTCATGAAATGCAGAGACAGGAGTGTTCCGCATCGCGTACGGGTGTTGCAACACCCTGCGACGCGACCCACTGCTTCATGATTGCGCGTATCCGGTCATGCCAGGTTCCATCGGGAGACCACTCCATGACTATCGCTCTGCCGCTCCCCGTGCGTGTGTATTCAATAGTGACGCGGAGTTGTTCTCCTTCCGCGAAACGACCCTTCTCACCCCACTCGACAACGACGGCTCCCGATTCCTCCAACGCTTCCTCCAGACCCGTCCCGGAGATCTGATCGCTCTCCAGCCGATAAAGGTCTGCATGATACACGGGGAAGGCTCCTTCGAACACGTTGATCAGCGTGAAGGTCGGACTCACGACCTCGTCGGGATCGGCGCCCGTGGCCGCGGAGACGATGCCCTTCGCCAACCGTGTCTTACCCGCACCCAGGTCGCCCATAAGGAAAACAATGTCTCCCGGTGCGAGCTTATTCCCGATGGCCTGTCCCAGGCGGATCGTCTCGTCTTCGGATAGAGTAAGGATTGTCCGGCTATTGACCATGCTCGCGACTCATTCATCATTTCCCGAGGAATGCGGACGAGGTGCGGTCACCTGTCCGCCCCGGCTTCACGTCAAACGCAATCTTTTATGATAAGGCGATCGATGAAAGTTTGCAACACGTTCATTGTGAAAAGACGCAATTTCTTAACCGGGAAATGGGGCGACACTGCGTTCCCACGAAAGGCAAAAGCCTCAACCGCGGCCGGGAGCACCAAAGCGCTTGCCTGCTCTGCAGGGCTCAATTATGGAGTCGCCCCTTGAATACTGCGGACACCTTCGCGTGTGTCATTGCGAGCCCGAGGCT
>JAVHLK010000097.1 GCA_031082285.1 Desulfomonilaceae bacterium | reverse complement strand
CCGTCATCAAGGTTCGAATCAGGTCGACATGGGACATGTTCCCGGTGTCCAGCGATTCAGGATATGGGAAATGGTCCGGCCGGTGCGATTCAGCCTCGCGAGGTACACTTCTCCGCATTCGCCTGAGGGCGCAGCGCCCTACTTTCCTTTGAGAAGCCCTTGTTCGTAGAAGTACCGAAAGACGACAAACTGGTCGATTCCCGTCAGCTCCACTACCTTGAAAATTGTGACCGACTGTCTGGCCATTTTCAATTCGTTGATGACTCGTGTGATTCTGCCGTAGACCTCGCTGTTCGTGTTAATGTCCATTCTTTCACCAGCCTTGATTTGGAAGGGTCGGGCCTTGTTTTCCGACTTCGGTCGCATGCCGGATTCCATTGCTTCACGGTCGGCAGGATTGCACCGCCTTCACCGGAGATAAGAGCAAAGTTCACGATTCCGTCCTGAAGAAGTCTTGCACAGTTTCCAAAGCACTCTCAAGACGGGCCTCATCAGGGCCGCCCGCCTGGGCCATGTCCGGTCTCCCGCCTCCGGAACCGCCGACGACCTCCGCGGCCTTCTTGACTATTTTCCCCGCGTGGAAACGATTCGTCAAATCCTTTGTCACCACCGCGATCAGCAGGGCCTTGCCGTCGGACCGGGCACCGAGCAATGCCACTCCCGACACCAGTCGGTCTCTCACGCGATCCGCATAATCTCTCAGATCCTTCGGTGTGGAAACATTCTCCACCACCCGCGCCAGGAGACGAACGCCGTCGACGTCCCGAACACCCTCGAGAATGTCCACGGCAACCCCTTGAGCCAACTTGGCCTTCAGATTCTCGACTTCACGCTCCCTGAGCTTCTTCTCTTCAATGAGTTTGTCCAGTTTGTGCAGGATCTCGCCGCGTGAACCCCGGATTCGATCCGACACTCCGGCAAGTTCCCGCTCCAGCGAACGAACGTAGTTCAGAGCGCCCGTGGCGGTAACGGCCTCTATTCGACGAACACCTGAAGCGATTCCCCGTTCTTCGAGAATCTTGAACAGACCGATATCGCCGGTCCGTTTCGCGTGGGTTCCGCCACAGAGTTCTTTGCTGAAGCCTCCGATCGACACCATGCGCACCGTCCCGCCGTATTTCTCGCCGAAGAGGGCAATCGCCCCTCTGTTCCTGGCTTCCTCCAACGACATAAGACTCGGCACGATCTCATGGTTGGCCAGGATCTTCTCATTGACGAGATCTTCCACTCGGTCCAATTCGTCACGGGAGATCTGTGAGAAGTGCGTGAAATCGAATCGCAGATGCCGGGAGTCCACCAGCGAACCACGTTGTTGAACATGATCCCCGAGAACTTCTCTCAGAGCCCACTGGAGAAGGTGCGTGGCCGAGTGATTGGCCATTGTTGCGCGGCGCCCCGCGTCGTCCACCCGCAGCTCCACTTTGTCGCCGACGTGAAACGAGCCTCGTGTGACCGTCCCCACATGCACGATGAGATCGGGCAGCGGCTTCAACGCGTCTTCAACCCGTATTTCACTGCCGTTGCTCCATATGATGCCCCGATCGCCGACCTGCCCCCCGGATTCGCCGTAAAACGGGGTCCTGTCGGTTATGATTTCAACTCTCTCACCGGCGCCGGCCTCCTGCTCACGGTTGCCTTCCTGAATGATCGCAGTCACCAGCCCCGTGTCCTCCAGCGTCTCGTAACCGGTAAACTCGGTCCCGACTCCCTCCGTCACAAGTTGGCTCAGCACGCCCGCCTGTTCTCCCTGAATCCCTTCCCAGGACTGTCGGGCCATCGTACGTTGGCGTTCCATCTCACTGTTAAAACCGGTCTGATCCACATCCAGCCCCGACTCTCTTGCAAGGTCCGTGGTCAGATCCAGCGGAAAACCGTACGTGTCGTACAGTCGAAACGCGACCGAACCCGGCAGTACCCGGCCTCCATCGCTCAGTATCCGGCTCGATTCCTCCTCATAAAGCACCAGCCCCCTTGCCAAGGTCTCGAGGAAACGCTCTTCTTCGTGCAATATCACCTTTTCCACGAGAACCCGGTGGGTCCCGAGTTCCGGATACGCCGACTCCATCCGATCGACAACCACACGTGCGCAATCGAACAGGAACGGCTCGTGCAACCCAATGAACTTCCCGTATCGAAGCGCGCGTCTCAGGATTCTTCGGAGTACGTATCCCCTCCCCTCGTTGGACGGCAGCACTCCGTCGGCAATAAGAAACGCGGCCGCGCGACCGTGATCCGCAATAACCCGCATGGCTATGGATTCTCGATCCGATCCCGAGCATTGCTTGCCGGACAATTCCTCCACATGGTGAATCAGCGGCTTGAACAGGTCCGATTCCCAGTTGCTCGTTCCCCCCTGTACCACTGCAGCCAGCCTCTCCAGGCCCAACCCCGTGTCAATTGACGGTCTGGGCAGAGGTACCATGTTCCCGGAGGAATCGCGGTCGAACTGCATGAACACGAGGTTCCACAACTCCAGGAATCGGTCGCAGTCACAACCCGGCGCACAGTCGTTCCTGCCGCACCCGACCTGTTCGCCGAGATCGATGTGTATCTCCGAGCACGGTCCGCACGGTCCCGTATCGCCCATGCTCCAGAAATTGTCCTTCTCTCCTAATCTCATTACGGGATTGGAGCCCGCACCGAGCACTTTCTTCCAAATTCGGTCGGCCTCGTCGTCGTCCGTGAAAATTGTCACATGCAGCTGTTTTTTCGGAAGCCCCACCACGTCGGTCAGGAATTCCCAGCCGAACGCGATCGCGTCCTCTTTGAAGTAGTCTCCGAAAGAGAAGTTGCCGAGCATCTCGAAGAAGGTATGGTGCCTCGCGGTGTGTCCCACGTTTTCTAGATCATTGTGTTTTCCGCTCACTCTGAGGCATTTTTGAGCGGTCACCGCACGGGTGTACGGACGAGTCTCCGAACCGGTGAAGACACCTTTGAACGGAACCATGCCCGCGTTGACAAAAAGCAGCGTGGGGTCGCCTTCGGGAATCAGCGATGAACTCCCCACCCGCGTATGGCCCCTGGCTTCAAAGTATTTCAGGAATTTCTCACGTAATTCGGCACCGGTCATTGCTCCTCCGGAATTGTCTCTTGGGTCCCGCGCGTGAGCCCCGAGATCCCCGCGTCCCATTCGCATCCCGATGCCCCACGCCCGGCAGGCAAGAACCTCCTGCGCAAACCGTCCGAGTGCCGTGGATTCGTCTGAAGAGCGGGACTGGAGCGTATATCAACCGCTGAAGCAAGAGTTCGCGGCCGCGGCTGTTTCTGCCTTTCTTCTTGGCTCAAGTAGCTAAAGTTACCACATTATTCTCCTCACTTGCAAGGCATGTCTGCGACTGATATGCTTTGCATCCGGACCGCGGCCGCCCGGAACCGCCGGAGCACCGTCGCGGTACCTGACGGAGCTGGGATTGGAGAGTATTTCGTTCATGGCGATTCGTTTTTCATGTGACTGCGGGGCTCAATTTGAAGTCGCGGACGACAAGGCGGGACTCTTGGGACGCTGCACGAATTGCGGCCAAGAAATGACGATCCCGTTCGCGTTGCCCCCCGTTGAAGACCACCCCGCGGATCCCCGCGGGTTCGCGCCGGAAACGTTTGATGCGGACCCCGTCTCCTCCGAAGAAGACACACCCCCGGCCGACACGAGTGGTATTCAGTACTGTCCGTTTTGCGGGCAGTCAGTTCAAGAACATACCGACTTCTGCCCGAATTGCCGACAGGAGCTCCGCCGCCCCCCTTCCAAAACCAGCGATCATGACGTGTTCACCACCATCGACTGGACTCTCGCAACGGTTCTTGCGCCGATCGGCCTTGTGCTGGGTTTTGTAAGCCTCGTGACCGGCAACCCAAAAGGCCTGAAAATGATGGCCGTGTCCACTGCCGGCATATTCGTGTTCTGGCTTATTGCAATCGTCATGGGTTGGATCGGCTGATCGTCCCGCCCGGCTCATCCTCGGCACCATGCCGCCCGATTGATGCGTGAACCGCTGCGAGTTGTGTCTTGCGCACACCGGGAGAGAGGGGAGCGATGCCGCGGTTCGTATGGGTCCGCGGTCGATTTACTTGATAATACCACGTGTTTTGTTAAGCCCTTCTGTCATTTTATCAGATAATACTTTAGATTTTGCACCTTGTTACAGGAGATTGTTGGTTTTTTCTTGACGCCTTTTTGGTTCGATGATATCCATCCGACCGTGAGTCTCGGACCGCAACTCCCAAATATACCTCTCCGAGACCGGCGGGATCACCTTGCGAAGAAGAACGTCCACACGATCATTCGGCACCGGTAAACGGGAAGGGCACGACGCCTCGGGTTTCTACGGCAGAAAGCTCTGTGCAGGCTTTACAAGGGACGCGACCGACGACGGGGTCAATCCCATACCTCCGCACCTCCTCGACCGCGTCTACCAAAGGTCCTCCGAACACATGAAGGAACTGCCGGACAACTCAGTGGCACTCATGGTAACTTCGCCCCCGTATAATGTGGGCAAGGACTATGACTTGGATCTGAGTCTGGATGAGTACTTGGAATTCATCAGAAGAGTATTGGGCGAAACGCGTAGGGTCCTCGTTCCGGGTGGTCGAATCGCGTTCAACGTGGCCAATTTAGGCAGGAAGCCTTACATTCCGCTGAATGGGCATGTTGCATCCTTGGCAACGGATCTGGGGCTTCTCATGCGGGGCGAAATCATTTGGATCAAGGCCAAGAGCGCCGGGGGGTCGTGTGCCTGGGGTTCCTGGATGTCGGCGTGCAACCCGACGCTCCGAGACCTGCACGAGTACGTCCTGGTATTCTCCAAGGAGTCCTTCAACAGACCGGGAGGGGGGAGGTCGACGATTGGCCGCGACGACTTTATGGCGGCCACGACGAGCGTTTGGGAGATCCCGCCGGAGTCGGCCCGTCGGGTGGGCCATCCCGCGCCGTTCCCGGTTGCGCTCGTGGAGCGCCTCATCCATTTATACACCTTTGACGGCGATACGGTGCTCGATCCGTTCATGGGAAGCGGCACCACGGCCGTAGCCGCGGTGAGAACCGGCAGACGGTTTGTCGGATACGAGATCAACTCCGAATACGTCTCGCTTTGCCGCCGGCGAATTTCCAACCTCGAAACCACGTCCCTTTCCGCCTAGGGTATTGACGAAGTCCCTCCATTGGATTAACGTATCCAAGTTTAGAGTTCAAAATTCACGAAGGCTAGAAAGGCACATGACCGTATCCAGCGAGATAGTGTGGCACGGCCGCGGAGGACAGGGCGCCGTCACCGCCGCCAAGATACTGACGGAAGCGGCATATTACCAGGGCTACAAGGGGGTGAGCGCGAAGCCTACCTACTTTTCGGAGCGTCGCGGGGCGCCGGTGAGCGTTCACGCGAGGGTTGCTCAAGAGCCCGTCCGGACCTTCTCCAACATCTTGATTCCCGACATCGCCGTCGTGTTGGATGACAACCTCCTGCGCATGGTCAATGTAACGGGAAACCTCAGAGAGGGAGGTTTGCTCATTGTGAACACCTCTCAAACTCCCCGGGACCTTGGCCTTGCCGGTCGCTTCACCATCGCGGTCGCGGATGCGTTTCACGCTTCGGAGGCCGCGGGGTTGATCGTGGAAGGAAACGTACTAATTTCCACGTCTATCCTCGGCCCCTTTGCAGCATCTTCGGACCTGGTGAGCCTCGAGAACATCAAGAAGGCGGTGCGGAAGAAATTTAGGGGTCCTGCTCTGGAGAGGAATCTTAAGGCATTGGAACTTGCTTACGGGGCCACCAGGATCTTTCCCTATCAGGCTCAGGCCGTTTCAGCGTGACTCGGGTACGCCGCGGCCCAACGCGATTTCAACGAGCACACCCGACGACTTTTTATGATAGGCGATCCGGCATGTCTCAACGTTGCCGGCGGCCGGGAACCGGACCGACACCGCCTCATGTGCCGATGAAGCCCCACGCGTCAATCACCCTTGCCCGCCTCGAAGCATCGGCAGGTTCCGGGAGAAGGAGAACTTCTTCCCCAAAGTAAAGGCGTATTGCGGCATTCTTCCATTATGGAGCCGAGGGCGAGCGCGGTGTGCGTCGAGGTCTCAAGGCCGTCACGGCGGGTTCGGCCCGATGTCCGTGAAGTGCGGTGCTCCGGCCGCAGACGTCCGGGATTCCCGAGTCCCGGTGTGCACCTCGGTTCTCAATTGTTACGGCTGAAAGGTTGAGAGGCCTTTCCCGACCGAGAAATACATTACCGACCGGTGCTGAAGAGATCGTGATCCCGGTTGTGAGACAGCGAGGTTCTTTATGGCCGATAAGATAAGAGAAACCATCTCGGCGGCTTCCAAACCGGCTCCCGGAGAGGCAGGCAGGACTGGAGATTGGAGGTCCCAGACACCGTTTATAGACCACGACAAGTGTTCGCAGAAGGACACGTGCCTGCTCTGCTGGCTCTATTGTCCGGACGGGGTTGTCGGCAGGGATTTTCCCCTGGAGATAGACCTTGAGTATTGCAAAGGGTGCGGTATATGCGCCGAGGAGTGTCCTCGCGAAGCCATCACCATGGCAGAGGGCAAGACGCGCGACGACGTCGCGTGAGCAATAAGGGATGGACGGTGATTCCGTGGGCTTCCCCTCGTGGGACCGACGATCCTGCATCACCGACGGCGGACCGCGCCCTCGCTTTGCAGTGAATTCCCGGCGAGCTCACCCCCGACGGGCCGCCGGCCGCGGAATCACGATGGGGAAGAGAACAGTTTCAGGATAGGACTATGACCGACATCAGGATCATAACCGCCAACGAGGCAGCTGCAGTCGCCGCGTCGCTGTGCGGAGTACAAGTTATCGCGGCCTACCCCATTACTCCGCAGACTCCCGTCACGGAAGCTTTGGCCGGGATGGTGGAAAGCGGTGAACTCAAAGCCGAGTACCTCACGGTCGAAAGCGAGCATTCGGCAATGGCTTCGGTTATCGCCGCGTCGCAGGTGGGGGCTCGCGTCTTTACTGCAACCAGTGCCAACGGCCTCTTGTACATGCACGAGATGCTGCACTGGGCCGCCGGAAGTCGAGTGCCCGTCGTTATGGCCTGCGTAAACCGAGGGGTTGGGGCTCCGTGGACCATTCTCAACGATCAACAAGACTCCATCTCGCAACGTGACACGGGCTGGATCCAACTCTACTGCAGAAACAGTCAGGAAGTGACCGACACGGTGATTCAGGCGTACCGGATCGCCGAACACGTAAACGTACCGGTTATGGTGTGCTACGACGGATTTGTCCTGTCCCATGCCAGCACTCCGGTAGATATTCCGGACCGCGAGGACGTGGATAGATATCTGCCGCGCTGGGCCGGCGTTCCCGGTATCTCCCTGGATTCGTGCATGAACGTGAATCCTCTTATCCTCAGCGAGCCCCGTCAGTTTCCCGATGGAGATCTGATGCCCGGATATATGGACCTCCGCTATCGTTTGCAGGAAGACCTTGTCGCGGCACTCGAAACCATCGAGACGGCCGACCGGGAATTCGAATCGTTGTTCGGGAGGAGTTGGGGCGGTCTTCTCTGGGAATATCGAATGGAGGATGCGGAACACGCCTTGGTGAGCATGGGATCATTGGCTTCCGAGAGCACGTTGGCGGCTGATGACATGAGGCGGCAAGGTCTTCGAGTGGGCGTGATAGGCGTCCGAGCCTATCGGCCGTTTCCCGCCGGCAGGCTCGTCAGCGCTCTGGCCTCGGTCAAGACCGTTACCGTGTTCGAGAAGGACATCAGCTACGGTTACGGAGGAGCCGTCGCAATGGATCTCAAGGCAGCCCTTTTCGATACGGAGTTGCGACCGCGGTTTTCCTCCTTCGTCGCGGGGCTTGGCGGACGGGACGTCACTCCGGAACAGTTGGTACGGGCCGCGACCGCTGCGATTACAGAGGAACCGGTCCACGGTTGGATCGACGTCCGCGGTCGGTAATATGCTGATTTTATGAGGAAGATTAGACACATGGCAACAAAAGCAGCCCGAGAATTACCGTCTCAAGAACTCATTCTCCCCGGAACGCGTTCGTGTGCCGCGTGCGGACTCATGCTTACGTACCGCCACGCTTTGAAGGCGCTCGACGAAGGCAAGACCATCGTCGCGGTACCCGCGAGTTGCATGACGGTGCTCCATGGAGTGTACCCGATCACTCCCGTGAAAGTGATTTGCATCAATAATCCCTTTGCGGCTACGGGGGCTTCCGTGTCGGGCATCGTGGCGGGTCTGAAGGCCGTCGGCAAGGAGGGCTACACCGTTGTGGCCTTCGCGGGCGACGGCGGGACCTACGACATCGGCATTCAGTCGTTATCCGGAGCACTCGAGCGTGGAACGAATTTCATTTACGTCTGCTACGACAACGAGGGGTACATGAACACCGGTACCCAAAGGTCCAGTGCGAGTCCGGCGGGTGCCATCACCACGACTACCCCCGTGCTGGCCAAGCTCCAACACAAGAAAGACATGATCGGCATTGTGGAGGCACACCGGATTCCCTACATCGCCACCGCATCGCCCGCCTTTCCCTTGGACTTGTACGACAAGTTTGTCACGGCAAAGAGCATCTCGGGATCTCGATATATGGAGGTCCATGCCCCGTGTCCTCCCGGCTGGGGTTTTCCCAACAAGGATCTGATCAAAATGGGAAAGCTCGCAGTGGACTCCGGAATTCACGTCCTCTATGAGATTCGCGACGGAAAGTTCTCATTGACGTCGCGATCGCTGCGGCTCGCGGAGAAAGGTCGCAAAAAAAGCGTCGCCGACTACGTCGTCGGTCAAACACGCTTCAGAAAGATCTCGGACGAACAGGTACGACGGCTCCAGGAATTCTGCGACGAACGTTGGGAAGAGCTTGTGAAAAGGCACAACAAGGACAACGGTTAGTGGGTGCCGCAGAGTAGATCGCGCGTATTGCAAGCCGGGGCGCACCCCGGCGCGTCACAGCTTAAAGCGATGGACGAGGACTTCAAGTTGAGAGCCCACACTGGTCAGTTGCTTGGTCGCTTCTTCAATCTGTAAGGTTCCCGCTTCGTTCTGTTGCATGGCTTGGACTATATTCGCCATGGCTTCCGCAACCTGTTCGACCCCGATCGTTTGCTGCTCGCTCGTGGTCTCGATGACGCTGGCTGATTGCGCTGAAGCCGCGACGCTGTTGGCAAGCTCCTGAATGGAATTCCCGGCAATGCCCGACTGCTGCACACCCGCCTCAACGGCTTTGTTCCCCTGTTCCGTGGCCATCACCACCGCGCTGACCCATTTGCTGGTGTCCTTGAGGATGGACCGCACCTGGTCGGTGGCATCACCGGATTGATCGGCGAGGGCCTTGATCTCGTGGGCGACCACGGCAAAACCCTTTCCGTGCTCACCTGCCCTGGATGCTTCTATTGACGCGTTGACCGCCAGGAGATTCGATTGGTCGGCAAGATCTTTGACCGTGGCGATGATTTCCTCGATCGCGCGGCTGTGTTCGCTCAGTCGGACTACGGTATCTCCTATGGACTCCATCTGGTCTTTGATCATTCTCATCCGCTGAGACGTGTCGTCAGTGGCGGTCTTTCCCGCAATGGACGTTTGAACAACCTTGTTCGCGGTCTCGGCCACATTCTTCGCCTTTTGCCGAGCCAACTCCGCGGCTTGCTTCACTTGTTCGACCGTGGCGTTGGTTTCCGTGACCGCGACTGATGTTTTGGACGTACTCTGTGCAAGTTGCGCCACGGTCGCAGCGATTTCCGAGGCCGACGCGGAAAGGACTTGCACTCCCTCCGACATCTGTTTCGCCTGGCCTCTCATTGAGTCCACCATTTGGTCGAGGGCCGACCCGAGGCGGCCGACTTCGTCCTTGCCCTCGATATTAAGTCGCCGGGTCAGGTCGCCTTTGCTGATATCCCTGGCAAGAGCCACCGCCCTCTCGAGTGGATCGGCAACTTTCTTGCCCAGCCAATAGCTTATGAGCAAAGAAAGTAAGATGGCAACGACGACTCCGTATATCACCAGCTTCTCCATGATCGCCGAGTAGTATAAGCCTTGTGCGACCTGTTCCGCGGCATGTTCGTCCGCGGTCTTCCTCAGGGAAGCGAGTGCCTCTCGCATGCCGTCCAAGACTCTCTTAGCTTCCCCGGTCGACACGGTAAGGTACAGGTCGGAAACGGCTTTCAAATCCGTCATGCCCTTGCGCCGTTCGATCGCCGCTGCGGAGATGTGCTCCTGCAGACTCTTCATGGACTGCTCGGCCTGTGTCAGAGCCTCCACTTCTTTGGCATCGTCGCTCAGACGCTTCTTCATCTCGGCCAGGCCCGACGATACGGTTTCTCCGATACTCTCGTAACCTTTCAACCGCTTTTCTTCGCCGGATAAAAGGTATGCAAGGAGTGCGGACTCCATGGCGGACAAATTTCCTTCATTGTGTGCCGCATCCGACTTGACGTTCGTGATCCGATCCAGGGAATGGATGGTGTGGTTGAGGCGATGAAGTGTCCATACACCGCTCACCGCGAGGAACACGAAGATGAACATGGGAAAAATCTGACCGAACATGAACTTGGTTTTGAGTCCTATGTCTCGGAACCTCATAAAGACCTCCTCATTCCATCCAACCTGTATTGGACCGTCGGAGTTACACACCGACATTCTTGCTCTGTCGACTCTACCCTACGATTCCCTTTCGTCGCGGGGAATCCTCAACAGAGAGTTCTTCGCAGTTCGATGGTACGGGTTCATACCCGCAGGAGAAAGATGCCTTTCCCGGACGTAAAGCCCCTTGAGCGCGTGTTGGTGTTCGGTTCACTGCAGCTTGCTCGATGAGTTTACCATTTGCTCCGGCCTGACTACTAGAAGTTTTGATGCCGGCGAGACGAAAACAGTGAGGGGTCGGGAGAGTGGAGAGGTGAACACGGTACGTTACAAAAGATAACAATATGTTGAGAATGTCATAATCATGAGTGCCCCGCCCCGGAGTACGGAATTTGCCACGGTATGTACCCTTCCGTGTGCCTCGCATGCAGCCCCATGCATAGGGTCGCATCCCCCCCCGGCCCCACGATCGGTTTTCCGGTTTCCCCGCCGAAAATCACTCTCGAAAGGTCAAGAAGACGTTACCGTAGTTGGGGAAACCTCTCCTACGCGTGCTCTCGGCCCGATTTCCCCTCGATCACTTCCATGCACTGCCTCGCCATCATGAGTTCCTCGAAGGTCCGTATGACGAGCACCTTCACTTTGGACGCGTCCCCGGAGATGTCCACCACCGGGTTGTCCGCATAGGCGCGGCGAGAATGGTTGGCGTGTTCGTTGAGACTGAAGCCGAGACCTTCAGATCCTTCCAAGACTTTTTGCCTTACGGTGGGGCTGTTTCGTCCTATGCCGCCGGCAAAGACAAGCACGTCACAGCCGCCGAGAACCATCAACATGGCCCCCACGTACCGTTTCACCTTGTAGCAAAACGCGTCCAAGGCCAGGTGAGCCCGGTGATTCCCCTGCTCCGCAGCGGCCTCCACTTCACGCATGTCGCTGCTTACGCCGCTTATGCCCTTGAGTCCTGAATCACGGTACAGCATGCCGATCACGTCATCGGGGGTGAGGGAATCCTCTTTCATGATGACGGGCATGAGGCCCGGGTCCAAGTCCCCCGCTCTCGTACCCATGATGAGACCCTCAAGAGCCGTCATCCCGAGACTGGTGTCAATGGATCGTCCTCGTTCTATTGCGCACACGCTCGCACCGTTTCCCAGGTGACACGTAATTACCTTGAGTTCTTCGAGCGGCCGCCCGAGAAACTCCGCGGCCTTCGCGGATATGTAGGCATGTGAGTTCCCGTGGAACCCGGTCCTGCGATAGCCCCTCTCCTTGAAGTATTTGTATGGGAGCCCATATATTGCCGCCTTGTCGGGAATGGTCCGGTGAAACCACGTGTCAAAAACCGCAACGTGAACGGCATCGGGCATCCGGACGCGGCATTCCTCGATCTCCATAATCATCGCGGGATGGTGAAGGGGAATCATGGGGGTCATGCGACGGATCTCCGACAGTACATCCGGCGTGATCCGAACCGCATTGCGGTACTTCCCGCCGTGCCCCACTCGATGGGCCACCGCGGAAAGGTCCCCAAGGGATTCCAGGGGACCGCCGGTCAGGGTATGCAGAAGCTCGTCCAAGGCCTGACCGTGATTCCGAATCTGGGACGTATGCGCGGACCGGTTCCCGTCTTGGCTGCGGTACGCATGTGTGGGGCCTTCGAGGCCGATACGATCGAACGTACCGGCAAAGATGACGGATTCATCCGCCATGTTGAACAGAGTATACTTCAAGGACGAACTGCCGCTGTTGATCACGAGTATTTTCAAGATGTTCTCCAGGTATCCGCAATGGTTACAAGGTCAATCGGACGGCGTCCCGACCGCCGATGCTCCCGGCACGCTCCGCCACCCGGCACCGGACCGAGCACAAGTCACTGGTAATTAACAACGCCCTCCCCCCATTGACAAGCGTTTTGTAGTATGATGTCTGAACACATAATGACAAAATTGTTCCTTTGTGCAACGTGTTTCGCCCACGTGAATGAAACGGAGACGCAATAATGACGCAGAATTCCATCGGGCAACGAATTGGGGCTCTTAAGCAATCTTTGATCGATTCGGGATACTTCGACCCCGCCGCACTGACCGCCGGCGCGGTTGTGCGGCTGCAGAAGGCTCAACGGGTATCGAAAATAGAACGCGCCCTGAAGGCTTCACGGGAAGCGCGGCAAGACCTTCGGAAGATCGCGGATTTCCTTCATCACACGGTTGTTGAGGAAGTACTTCGCATGGACGAGGCCATACGGGACCCCGCCCATTATGACGAACTCCGCGAGTGTATGCAGAGACTTCTCAAGATCGCGGACGGTTTTCGTGAAGAGAAAGAATTCGTGGACGTTTACGGAGAGCTTCTCTCCGTATATGTGCTCTGCCTGTACCGGTGCGGCAGTCCAGGTCGTGAGAGTCCCGTCATACGCATGATCCTGACCAACATCGCTCGACGCAAGGCCATCGAACTGGATCATTCTCGCCTGAACGAGTCCTTTGTCCGCGTCGAGGATGCCGTAACGTTGTCTCTGATCAGTAAACGGTACGCGCTGTACCTTCTCGCCACACGCGGCATGAGGGTCATTTGTCGCGCGGAAATTGACTACCGCACCCACGGCACTTCTCCCGAAGCGTTGGCCCTCCAGGTGACGAGCCTGCTGCTCAAGCAAGGGATAAGACTGGCCGACATTTCGGACCTGGTATGCAGCGGCGGAGACCTGGGCACGCTCCCCGACGGAATCTATGTCCTTACCAAAAAAGTGCGTGATGAGTCATGGCGCAGGCTTCATAACAGCTCGCTGAACAGAGCGGCTTTGGTCGTGTGGGAACTCCGGGAAATGCTCAAGCAACAGGCTGAGGGAAAGAGCATTCACGCATCCCTTTGCAGTCCGCTCTCGTTTTCCACGCTGGGCTCTCATGATGTGGGGACCTTGTTCAGGAAAGAATCCAAAGAACTGAGCCAACGCCTGCAGGGGCATGTGAAGGTCGCTCCTCTCAAATCAACGGCAGCGCTCATTTCTGAAATAGTCGGTATCGGCCAAGACAATCTGAACCTCTTGGTAATGACCCTTGACGGCCTTTTCGCATCGGTGGTGCGAAAGACCGGTCCACATATTATCAGGGAGTTGGCCGCGCAGGAGGCCAATAAGGCCCTCATCGATTTCGACTTCGACAAGATCTCGAATCGCTTGGAAAAGGACGGCTTTCGGATCCCCCCTCACTTCTCTCTCGCGTCCGGCGAGATTGGAACGGGGGTTCGCGAGATCTGCGAACTCATTATGATCGCGCGGTCGGAAAAGGTTTCGGAATCGCTCAAGCAAGATCTGATCTCGGTGGTCGACTCGTACGCACGTCAGGTTGCAATGGTGTTGGCAATGGCATCCGCCGGAAAGCCTTCCCAGAGGCCACATTTCATTGCAATCACAAGCATGCTCGCCTTGGACCCGGACTTCCAAGTACTTTTTGCGAAAGTGCGCAACAGGGTCGACAACCCGTCCACACCCATGTTGTGTGTGGACTCGCTCGAACATGAGTACCTCACGGCAAATCACCTGTTCGAGACGTACATCAACCCCGCGGCGGGGGACCGACGTCTTCACTTCACCCTGGAGTCGAGAAGCATGTCCCATGCCTTGCAAGTCCTGGGCACGACTCATCGCGCGGGCAGCGGATTCTCCTTCGCGTCCCTGCTCACTCAGGTTAAGAGATCGATCGATGAGGGCATGTTTTCGCCTGCAAACCTGGTACTGGTAGGCGCGGACAACGAGGATGCGCTCGAAGCCGTATCCAATGCAAAATATGAGGGGCTGTTGGACCGAGTGGTCCTCATAGGCAACCCGGAAGACATCAGAACGGCACTTGAGCGCACCAAGGTACCTCTGTCTCCGGGGCTCGACCCGGGAGTGGAGATTGTCCCCATAGATCCTCTGGCGGTAGATCTCGAAGACAAGAAGAACTCCATGGCCGAAAGCTTTCGTGAATTTATGCACGGGAACCCGGATTTTATCGTAATGAAGGGCGGCATCGACACGGACAAACTTCTTCGTCAGGCGCTCGCCATCTACCACGCCGCGGGCAACTCAGGAGAAGAGGGCTCTTCCCCATCCCGGAGAATCGCATCACACACCGCGCTGTTTGTTCTTCCCGGCGGGCGCTTCTTCGCGTTGTCCGATGCCGCGGTGAATCCGAGCTTCTCCAGCGCGGAAGATCTCGTCATCGTCGTGGAAAACCAGGTGGACGTAGTCCGCAAAGTGGTGAGTGCCGACACCATCCTGAAAGTGGCGATCATTACCGCAGTCGAGAAGGAAACCAAGGCAATCCCGGCAACGCTGCTGGCCGGGGACGCGGCCGACAAATGCGAACGTTTGCAAGAGAAATACGGCCCGCTCGTCGTGGAGGGCCCGCTCTCCTTTGACCTTGCCACGGTTCCGGAGGTGGCCAGGGAGAAGAACTACGGCGGTCGAATTATGGGCGATGCAAACTGTTTGACGGCAACCGATATCAACACCGCAAACGTACTGTACAAGATGCTTTCAAAGACTATGGGGAGCCTGGGCCTCATGGTGGACAACGGATCGATCATCACGGCCGGGGCCGGTACGGTGCCCATCGTGCTGACTTCTCGTGGCGATACCGCGGCCACCAAGTTCAATTCGATCCTGCTGGCCATGGCCTACACGCTTCGAGGCTCCGCAAAGGACTCCCGCGTCCCGGACGCGTTGAGACGCGTTGGGTAAGCGGGGGCGGGGCATGAATATGATACTGGTGACAAGCGTTCACACATCAAGTAACGAGACGCGTGCTGCGGGCGTGAACATGAGGGACTGAGGTAAGGAGGCGGTGTTTCTCTTGGGTAAGAAACCTGTTGACAGATCTACGCCATTGACGTACATTGAGAATACGAAAGTCTTTGTTGAAATGCCCATTTTCACTGAAGATGCGAGCAAGGATCTTCCAGAAGAAGAACTCAGAGGTATTCAATCATTATTAACAGTTAACCCAAGAGCAGGAAAGTTGATCCCCGGATGCAAAGGGCTCTGGAAGCTAAAGTGGGGTGCGAAAGGGCACGGCAAGAGTGGAGGAATTAGAATCATCTATTATTGGGCAGTGAAGAGCGATCAGATCCTGCTTCTTTACCTCTTTCCTAAGAATGAAACCGAGGATCTGACACCAAAACAATATAAGATCCTGAGAGAATATGTCAGGAGGGAATATGATGAATGACGAAAGTTTCAGCCGGCTACTGGAGGGAGTAAAGCAGGGAGCTGAATACTTGAAAGGACTCCGTAGTCCGTCCGGTGTACGCAAAGTAACTGTTCGGGTGCCTGACATAAAGAACATTCGAGAAAAGTTGAATGTATCGCAGGCTGAATTTGCTCGTATGATAGGCATAAGTGTACGAACGCTCCAGAATTGGGAGCAAAACCGGCGCGTGCCTGACAAACCTTCGCGAATCTTGCTGGAATTGGCAGCAACGTATCCGAAGCAAGTTCAGAAAGTAGCCCGAAAGGTCGCAGAACAAGAAGCAGTGATACCTGAAGCCGCTGAGGGCTAATTGGAGCAACGGATGAGGTAGAAGCCCAAAAGTAAGGAGGATCAGGCAGACTGTGCGACTCGACGAGAAGTCCTTCCAGCAGGGCTAAAGTCGGCCGACATCCTGACATGCTCTAATCGGGCCGTTTTTCGAGAATGGCCGACTAGTGCGCTCTTGCGCGGCATTTCCCTTTCAATAGCTCGACGAATTCCGCCGATTAGCTTACATCATGCGCAGCCCACCTCTGAAGGATGATTTCGTAGTCGGCCTGAGTATCCATGTCGAGCAGGATGTGTTCGTCCTCAACCGCCACATTCACAGCGTCAATTTCCTTCTCCTTCAGAAAGGATCTCAGCCCTCCGGATCCGGTCCACCGCACGATCTCCTTCGCGTATCGTGCCGAGATAAGGGGCGGATGTCCTCGCTTGCCCCGAAAAGTGGGGTACACGATGCCGGAGCCGCGGGACCGATAGGCTTCGATCAGTTGAAGGAGGGTATGCGTGCGCACCAGTGGAATGTCCACCGGCAACAGAAAGAATGCTTCCCTGTCCGCCCCAATGCCGGCAACTCCGGCTTTGACCGAAGCGATCATGCCGTCGCGGTAATTCTCATTGAAAATCCATCCGACATCCCATTTCTCCACGCATGGCTTGAGATCTTCGCAGCGGTGCCCCACAACCACGCGGACGTCCTCTACTCCGGCTGACCGGAAAAGGCCGATGATGCGATCGAGAACGGTCTGACGGCCGAGCCTCAACAAGGGCTTGAAAGCTCCCATCCGGGAAGAATAGCCGGCTGAAAGGACTATCGCGGTTGTGTCGTGCGGTTTCACTGCGGAGCCTGCTTCGATCTGGCCTTGACCAGTTCCGCAATGATGCTGATCCCTATCTCCTCGGGAGTTTCGGCTCCAATGCTCAGGCCGATGGGAGAATAGACGCGTGCCAAGTCCCGGTCCGTGAAGCCCTGGTTCAGTAGTGCCTGGAAGAGGGCCGCTTTTTTTCGCCGGCTTCCGATCATACCGACATATCCCGCGTCGGATCTCAAAGCCTGCTCCAGGACCGTCTTATCGTGGCTGTGTCCCCGGGTTACAATGACCAGGTAGCTATCCCGGTCTATATCGAGATCCTCTAAGCACCCATGAAAAGACGATACCACGCGCACCTCGTCGGCCGAGGGAAATCTTTCTCTATTGGCGAATTCGGAGCGATCGTCGAGCACCACGGTTCGGAACCCCACGCGTTCGGCGAGCGGCGCCACCTGCTGCGATACATGCCCCGCGCCGAACAGGTATACCGTTCCCGGTACATAGACCTGTTCGGCCAGCACTCGTTGCCCGTCGATCGTGAGCATCACCGGATGGCGCCGGCGGCCGAGCGCGTCGGAAATCGTCGCCGTCCAGTGAGCCGGTCGGGAAGAATGGTCGGAATCGGTTCCATCGGCCCGCATCAGGTATCGCCGCATCGGGCCGGCGTCATCGTCCGTCGGTCCCAAGACGGTCACCAAATAGCTCTTGCGGCGATCTTTCAGCGCGGTCAGCAGAGCCTGAAAAAACTCCCTGTTGGCCGGGCTTGGTTGCAGGCACTCCATAAGGACCGTCAATTTGCCGCCGCAGATAAGATCCATTCTGTCCACATCCGCTCCGGTCAGGTCAAAATCAATGATTCTTCCCCGCTCCGTGCGAATGGCTTCTATCCCGGCGTTCTGCACTTCCGCCTCCACCAATCCTCCGCCGATGGTTCCCACAAGGCTGCCGTCGGCACGAATGAGCATCCTCGTGCCCGCGGTTCGAGGCGTTGAACCCACATTGGTGAGAATCGTTCCCATTGCCGTTGTTTCTCCGTTTTCCAACGACGAGCAGATTGCCTGCACAAACTTTATCATTCGGTTCTTCCTCCGGTCCTCAGATCTTGAACCGCCCTCTTGGCCCTAAACCGCGGCGTCCCACCGGCTGATCCTCGCCGGACAACGGGTCCGCAAGCTCGAAATGGCGGTCGGCTGCCCGCACATGATACCCGTTCGCGGCACGGAACTGCAACGCCTCTGTCCAGCCGGACCCCACCTTCTGTCAATGGTCGACGCTTGGCGGGGCCGGACAGGCTCGAATCCACTCATGATTGCCCGGCCCCCTGTAGGTGTGATTGCTTGAATCAAGCCTGAGACCGACTTAGTGCTCCGTTTCCTAAATACGGTCGCGGATTCCGGCGAGCTGAGATTGCTT
>JAVHLK010000096.1 GCA_031082285.1 Desulfomonilaceae bacterium | reverse complement strand
TGAAACCCATGGCTATTCATAGTATGCCCTTTCAGGGCATGAGAACGGTGCCGGCTACCCAGGATATGGGTAATGCTCAGGGCTCTGCCTGGGAACGAGAAAGAGGTGTAATACTTGACTGATTCCAACGTGAATGATTGCAGTCCCGGCACGGTGTTCCTCGTGGGAGCCGGTCCCGGAGATCCGGGATTGATGACGGTCAGGGCTCTGGAGGTGATCCGCGCCGCGGACGTCATCGTGTACGACTACCTTGCGGGTGATCGGTTTTCCGAGGAGGCACGGTCCGATGCGGAACTGATCTATGTGGGGAAGAAGGGCCGAGACCATACGCTGGAACAGGTCGACATCAATACGCTTCTCATTGAAAAGGCGCGACAAGGAAAGTGCGTTGCGCGACTCAAGGGAGGCGATCCGTACGTGTTCGGCAGGGGAGGAGAAGAAGCGGAAGACCTGGTTGAGGCGGGAATACCCTTTGAAGTGGTGCCCGGCGTCACCTCTGCGGTCGCTGCACCGGCATATGCGGGAATCCCTGTCACACATCGGGATCACGCGTCCATGGTGACCTTCATCACCGGGCATGAAAACCCGGACAAGGCGGAATCCGCCATCGACTGGGACGTCCTGGCACGCAACCCCGGCACACTGGTGTTTCTCATGGGCGTGAAGAACCTTCCCACCATCTCGCGGTCTCTCATAGAATGCGGCAAACCGGGGGACACCCCTGCGGCTCTGATACGGTGGGGAACCACGCCACAACAAGTTTCCATAGTTTCAACCCTTGCAGACCTTCCCGCGGAGGCCAAAAAGAGAGGGATCAAGGCCCCGGCCGTCCTGGTCGTCGGTTCGGTGGCTTCTCTGCATACCAAGCTGGCATGGTTCGAAAAACGGCCGCTGTTGGGGAAGAAGATACTGGTCACCCGGAGCCGTGCTCAATCGAGGAAGATGGCTGAAAAAATCTCGGCCCAAGGCGGGGTGCCGATCCTGTTCCCCACTATAGAGATCGGGCCGCCGGAGGATTTCACCGCGCTTGACGAGAGCATAAGGCGAATCAAGGAATTCGACTGGGTGATCTTCACCTCGGTCAACGGAGTGGAGCGATTCTTCACGCGCTTCTTTGAGATACGTGACGATATCCGAGACATGGCCGGGCCGAGAATCGCTGCAATCGGACCGGTTACCGCGGCATCCATTCGTAAGCTCGGGATCAAGGTGGACCTCTTGGCCAAGGAGTACGTCGCAGAGGGAGTACTTGCCCAGCTGGCAGGGGAGGACGTTCGAGACAAACGTTTTCTCATTCCGAGAGCCGAAAAGGCGAGAGAAATCCTGCCCGAGGGCATCGCGGAAATGGGCGGGAAGGTGGAGGTGGTTCCCGTCTATCGGACGGGAATGCCTGAGGATTCCGTGATCGACACGGCCCACGGCATGATGGAAAAAGGAGAAGTGGACGCCGTGACCTTCACGTCCTCGTCCACCGTTACTCACTTCGTGGAGATGCTCGGGGCCGAGGACCTCCCGTCGTTGCTGCGCGGTACCGTGGTGGCCTCCATCGGTCCGGTGACATCTCAGACCGCACGAGAAGCGGGGTTGACCGTTCATACGGAGGCTTCGGAATACACCATTGACGGTCTGGTTGACGCGCTGGTTCGGTATTTCGGATCGTCGAAAGGATAGGCCGCCCGGGTAGGCACGGGGGCCTACCCCTACAGGAACGAGAACGAACCCGTGGCCGCTCCGGTTATGCCGGCGATCTGGTATCTGCACACGTCGTTCTGAGGAACAACCGTGGACCTCGGCGCCGCCGAACAGTCGGCCGAGCCGAGATCTCTCAAAGGATGACCATATGTCTGCCAAGAGAGTCGTGAACGCGAAGGACATTGTTGAAGATATTCGTGCCGGTATGAGCGACAAGGACCTCATGACCAAGTATCGGCTGTCTTCAAGAGGGCTCCAAAGTGCTTTTTCCAAACTCGTCAACAACCGCATCCTTTCGGTTGAAGAGGTGTACGGCCAGCCGAGATCGACTGATGACGATACGGTCATTATTGATGACATAAGTCTGATTCAGAAGCATTACCTCACCGTTACGGCTTCGATCTATGAGGCGGACAAGCCGGAGATCGTGGGCAGACTTCACGAGATCACGGAAAGAGGGCTCACGGTGATCGGCATTCAAGCCAGGATCGGGGAGGAGAAATCGTTCGTCATTCCCTGCAAGGAATTCCTTCCCGTGGACAGAATCGCGTTTCGGGCAGAGTGCCTTTGGGCAAATGTGAAACCGGGAACCGGGCAATGGGTCGGCGGATATCAGATTACCTCCATATCGAAAGGATCGTTGATTTTTCTGAGAGATCTGATCAAGTTGCTGACCCTTGGATAGAGTGAAGAGGGAAAGGACTTTCTTCCAACGGCTCCTGATCCCCACATCGAGACGGTGCACTCACGGAGACGAGAAACTTTGCGTTAAGGTGTTGAAAAAGGTTGAGAAGGCTGAGATAATGAATTATGGATCTGCATGACATATGGCTCGCGTCCCGGTTGAAACGTCGGGCGGCTCGGAACGCGCGCGGACGAATGAATGCTGTAGGAGAGCGCTTACCCGGACACATCATTGCTGCCATGTATGTGAATCTTTCAAACGAAGTCCCGGCTGATGCGGGTATACCGAATTGCTGTTGAGAGATTATGATGAAATCGTCACGACCGATACGAATTGCATATATGGAGGACGACAAGGGCCTGGCCCGACTCTTTCAGAAGCGCATGCACAAACACGGCTACGAGGTCGATGTGGCCCATGACGGTGAACAGGGCCTTGCCATGCTGGATGGCCGGACCTATGATTTCGTGGCGGTCGACCACAAAATGCCCCGTCGTACCGGCCTCGAAGTCATCCGGACCCTGGCCTCGAGGGGAGCCTTGCCGCCGACCGTCATGATCACCGGTTCGGCCAATGAAGGAATTGCCGTAGAAGCTCTTAAACTGGGAGCGATTGACTACGTGATCAAGGACGCGGACTTACGATACCTGGATCTGCTCCCGCACATGATCGAAAGAGCGCTCGGAAGCGAGGATACGGTCGACGACCTGTACGAGCCTCTGTGAACCGCGTCCTCATGAAATTGCGAGCCTCGGCACCGTCCGTGCGTAAGCGATCGGTTTCCCGCTCCCCGGCTTTTCTCTTTGAAATCCCCCCGCACAATGCTAAGAAGTGGATTCACAAATGCGGTCCTGAACGCCAAGGGAGGAACGGAATTGAAAGTCGGTCGGGAACAAGCCGGGAAGGAATTCGTGGAAGATCGGTCCGATGGCGAGCACGTGACGCACGTGCCTTTGCTGGACTTACGGATGCAGTACGCTCGCATCAAGGATGAGGTCAGGGAAGCCATGGACCGGGTCCTCGAGAGTCAACGGTTCATATTGGGGCCCGAAGTGGAGGCGCTCGAGAAAGAGGTCGCCGAGTACTCCGGGTGCCGATGGGCCGTGGGAGTTTCATCGGGGACGGATGCGCTCCTGGTGTCGCTCATGGCTCTGGGGATCGGGCCGGGCGACGAGGTCGTCACCACTCCGTTTTCCTTTTTCGCCACGGCAGGGGCAATTGTCAGGTTGGGGGCACGTCCGGTCTTTGTCGACATCGATCCAGGCACGTTCAACATCAATCCGGAACTGGCGGCCGCGGCGGTGGGATCGCGCACCAAAGCTCTCATGCCCGTCCATCTTTTCGGGCAATGCGCGGACATGGATCCGTTGATGGAAATTGCGCGCCGGCACGGGCTGCACATTATTGAGGACGCGGCTCAGGCCATCGGTGCCGAATACTCGGGCAAGAGAGCCGGGAGCATGGGAACCGCGGGCTGTTTTTCTTTTTTCCCGTCAAAGAACCTGGGCGCATTCGGGGACGGCGGCATGGTCACCACGAATGACGCGGACCTTGCAGAGAAAATCAAGATACTGAGGAACCAGGGCGCGGAACCGAAGTATTACCATAAGGTACTCGGGGGCAACTTCCGACTTGACGCGCTTCAGGCCGCGGTGTTGAGAGTGAAGCTGAAGCACCTCGACGGCTGGACTGAAATGAGACGGGCCAACGCGGCCTTTTACACGAGCGGGCTCCGGGATCTGTGGCCTGGAGAACCGAAGGTCGTGCCGCCCCCGATTCGTCACGAACGACACATTTTCAATCAATACGTGATCCGGACGGGGGATCGCGACGGCTTGAGGGACTTCCTGTCCCGGAACGGGATCGACACGGAGATTTACTATCCTCAGGCATTACATAAGCAGCAATGCCTCGCGCATGTCATCAGCCCGCACGCTTCGTTTCCGGTCTCTGAAGAAGCGAGCGGATCGGTGTTGGCGCTGCCCATATATCCTGAACTCACGGATCCCCAGAAAAGCTATATCATTTCAAAAATAAAGGAGTTCTTTGACTAGTGCTCCATGGCGAAGTTCGGTGTCCTATTGACGGCGACCGGACCGTCTTGGTAGCGCCGGCCTTCCCGCGTTCCGCGGGATATTCTTGTCCCTCTCGTTCCTGTAGGGGTCCCGCGGGACGCGGGATGCCTACCCAGGCGGCCACAAGGAAATTGTCTCAAAACTCAAATTTACGCCCAAGTCGTGGCACGTCGCGGTGTAGGGGCGGGTTTTAAACCCGCCCGATTCCGGGTGCTCGATTGCGGGCGGGCTTAAAACCCGCCCCTACAGCCTGGGAATGCCTATCTGTCCCGCGCTGAACGAGGGACGGGACGCTGTCAAGCATTTAGGGGAACACGCGACCGCATTTGTGAAATCCTGTACAAAAGAGGGGGTGTTCTTCAGAAGCCTTCCGCCTGGATATGAATCCTTGGGGTGTCTGCGTGCTTTCCGAGCGGCTGACCGTCGGGTCCGTACAGAGGAGACTTTGCTTTGGGAGGAACCTTGGGAACGGGGCCGCGATCGAGGCCCAGCTGATTGGAAATGGCGTCGAACGCATACCTGAGCAGGCCGAAGCCGTGCGAAAACGAGGGGCACAGCATCGAGACGGCAAGTATGGCGATGAGTATCCTGACTCTCATGGTTACCTTTCCGATGGCGACCCGACAACGGCCGATTCGGTGCGGCCGAGGAAGCTTATGCGGGTCCGTGTCGTGAGGTGCCGGTGTGTCGACACGCCGAGGCCACGATCACCTGATCTTTACCGGTGGCGGGGGCGGTGCGCACGGAACGGGGCAGCACGGCGGAGGCGGCGGACCATAGGTTCGAAAACGCGGTCCGATCCGGTACGGATACTCCGGCGCGGTGCAGGGAAAGTACCACACGCCTTGCTCGAGAAACCCCATGAGTGAATGATCCAGAGGGGGTAACGCCGGACTCGTCGGCCCCGAAGGCCCCCCGGCAAGACAAGCCGCCGGTACGAACAAAGCCAGGGCAATCACGACAACTTTGCCGGTCAGTTTCGCCAATCCATAACTCCCATGACAACGGATAAGGAATCACTCGAAGCATAGCAGGGCCGCCTCTGGTCGTCAAGGAGATTTACGGGGAGGAAGATATCCGTTCACGGTCGGAAGAGAAGCGGCTTTCGTCGAAAAAGTCGTTGCCGTCTCGTCTGCCGGTCGACTTGCGTTTGCACGCATTCATGCAAGAAAGTTTGTCCGAAATGCTCTTCAAGGGTCAATGGAGTGAACGGTTGACCATTCATGCCGCACGTCGGTATACTGCCGGGTACACTCGTTCCTCGGTCCGGTTGCGAAATTATCGCACCGAGATTGTGTTCCCAAGTTCCCCGCGGGACTCGTCTCCCATCGAGGACACCGGCGAGGTTGTCATTATGACGGCGCACCCCGCGGCAATCTCGAGAGGTCGAGAAAACGTGACCGTATCGAGGAAATACGGTATTGAAACGTCTAATCGCGGCGCACGCAACAAGGCAGGTGCCGGCTGCAGAACTGTGAGCCTCAATCCATGGCAAAAAGCATACTTTATCGACTCCTTGGATTAGGAAAGATACCCAAGGCGTATGGCGAGGTCCTCGAGTCGGAGGGCGTACTCCTCGCTGAAGAGGGACTCGGCGGCTCTGTGGTCCTCCGGGACTTCAAGGCTGCAGGAAAACGCTTCAAACGTCACAAGAGTTGGTTTTCGGGATCGGTGGCGCTGACGAGCAAACGCGTCATTGCATTCGCGTTCTCCAAGCAGATCATCAATGTCCCCTTCGACGACCCCCGATTTGCAAAGCTCGCCTGCGAAACTCCAAGCGACACACGCCTGTGTTTCTCGTTCCGTGCCGAAGACTTCAACACTGAAACGGCCGGCATGGTCGAGGTGGGCTTCACTACCCCGAAGGCGCGGTTGTTCGAAGAAATGCTCGGAGCCGAAAGGCATCGCGTCGGTCGGGACCGGACGGATCATCCGTCAAAATAGTCACGGGATGACGGAAAGACTGCAGAGAGGCGGCCGAGACGAATGTCCACCGGACAATGACCGATCTGCTCTGCAGTTCCGTCCCACGTGAAGAGCCCTCGTGCATGGGCCCATGGCTCTCGAGTTGACCGGCCCGGGGATACGGCATAGTCGTCGAGCCCCCATGGGTTGATTTCGAGTGCATTGACGTTGGGCCGGCACGTCGTGATACGGCTCGACAAATAAGAGAGGAGAACCGTACCATGGAGTTGCCGTTCAAGAAGACCAAGATCGTGTGCACCATCGGGCCGGCCTCCCAGTCCGTTCAAGTCCTGGAAACCATGATGCGCAACGGCATGGATGTGGCTCGCGTGAATTTCTCGCACGGAGACCTTGCCGGCCACAAGCAGGTGATTGACAACATACGTACGGCAGCCGGGAACGTGGGCAAACGTATCGCAATACTCGGCGATCTTCCCGGGCCCAAGATTCGGATCGGCGAACTGGCCGAAGAGACCGTGAATCTGCCGCAAGGAGAGACGTTTGTCCTTCACGGCGGTGAAGATATCGTGGGCGACGCTCATGCCGCATCGGTGTCCCTGCATTGTCTCGCAGAGTCCGTGAAGCCCGGCGACAAGATCTTTCTTAATGACGGGTTGATCCAACTGAAAGTGATACGCTCGGTCGATTGCCGTGTTCACTGCCAGGTGATCGCGGGGGGTGAGTTGCGTTCCCACAAGGGGGTCAACATTCCGGGGATCGAACTGGGAATAAGCGCGATTACCGAGTACGATCGAAAATGCGCGAAGTTCGCATTGGAGCAAGGAGTTGACGCACTTGGCGTATCGTTCGTCCAAAGCGCACAGGACATTTCCACCCTAAGAGAGTACGCGCGATCCCTGGGGTACGATCCGTTCGTCATTGCAAAAATCGAGCGTTCGCGGGCATTGGAGGATATCGATTCCATCATCTTCGCGTCGGACGGCATCATGGTGGCTCGAGGCGACTTGGGGGTCGAAATCCCCATCGAACGGATCGCGGTGACTCAAAAGAGGATTATCCATACCGCGAACGTCTATGGCAAGCCGGTGATTACCGCCACACAGATGCTCGAGTCGATGGTGGACGTGCCCCGTCCGACTCGAGCCGAAGCTACGGACGTGGCCAATGCAATCCTGGACGGCACGGATTGCGTCATGCTGTCCGAAGAGTCCGCAATCGGGTCTTATCCCGTACAGGCCGTTCAGATGCTGGCGCGCATTGCGGAAGCTACTGAAGGGCACATTCGAAGTCAGACGGTGGTCGAGACCATAGAAGCATCGGTCGCGTCGCGCTCCAAGCGCGTCGAGGAGTTGATTTCACTCAGTGTGTATCACACGGTTCGCCGCCTCGTCCCCGTCGCGGTCATCACTCCCACGGAGTCCGGGTCAACCGCGAGGCGGGTGGCACGATTCCGGCTGCCCGTCTGGGTGGTGGCCATCAGCCCCAGCGAATCCACCTGCCAGGCGCTTCAATTCTCCTACGGGGTGTATCCGATCCTGGAACCGGAGCCTCCGGCCGGATGGTCGACCTACGTCCGAGAAAAGGCCGCGACACTTCCCATTCGCAAGGGACCGGTGGTGCTCACCGAAGGGTATACGGTCCGGCACAGCGGAGGCACGAACCGAATGGAGATCATTGACCTCACCTAATTCGACTTCAGCAGGTTTGCGGTAATGGCAACTTCGCGGCCGGCGGGAGTTTGCTCAGTCCAATCCCTATTCTGACCGAGCTTTGTTGTTGACTGACCGGACAGATCTGCGGTCGACGATTTGTTTCTCGCAGTAGACCAGCGCCGGGGTTTGCTCAAGAGCGGATGAAACTTATTGTCTGTCTCAAAATAATCGTTACAACCGTGTCGGTCCGGGAACGATCGTGAAATTGCTCGTTTGGTACTTGACCCGGCTCTGAAGAAACTGTCTCAAAACTCAAATGTACGCCCAAGTCGTGACACGCCGGGGTGTAGGGGCGGGTTTCATACCCGCCCGATTCTGGGTGCTCGATTGCGGGCGGGTGTAAAACCCGCCCATACAGAGGTCTGCAGCAAACGTCCGCGACGAGCCGGCAACCCGTAGCGCCTTGCGTAACGAAAATGAATCCGCATCGTGCTACGATTTGTCTCCATGTCGGAGTTTTGAGACAGTTTCTTCAAGGCCTGGCTAGAAAGCCGGAAAGATGGAACATCTATTTCGGGACGGACCCTAAGTGCGCTGCGGCACAAATACGTTGACGTACTTTTCTTGCGTGAACGCGACATGAATGTCCGATAAATCGTCACCTCCAATAGGAGGAACGTGAAAAAACGCGTATAAGCCCCTTCGTTATCGCGCTTTCTGTGAATGAGGAACGGATTCTTGTCGAAAGATCCGGACACTACACATCCTCTTATCGCGAAGTTGTTCGCGCCAGGGGGCGTCGCGAAGTGGAGAAAACGTTTCTTTCATGACCGAATCTTGGCCGTGACCGCCCACGAAAGGGCCTTTGAGAATCGAATGTCCCGGCGCGTTTCATGGGACCCCGCGGAAGAAATTGACCGGGCGAAAGTGTACACACTCGACCGAGTGGGATCGACGCCAGGGCATCTGTTCTCGGAAGTTCAGTCCAATGGATGAGTCATGGCGCAAGGCCGGATCACAGCATACCCTATGACGAGAGCTTCAGGGTCGGCAACCCGGCCACCGTGTCCCTCACGGATTACGTTCCCGGGTGCCAATTCTTCATGTGATCCGCATGGGTTCGCAAGTATGAACCCGGCTCGTAAAAGGCATCGTAGAATTCCAGGTCAAGATGATGCGCCTGGAGGTACGTGATGAGGAACATGGACGGCACCGTTCCCGGGAATTTTCCAAAGGTGTCGTACACGTATTGGGCCTGCAACGCGACGCATTCGCGGAACCGTTCATCGTGGATTTGCGCGGCGCCCCGAACCTTCGACGAGTCCTTCCAGGGGCCGGGCGTGGCGGGATGGAACGGGCCTCCCGGGCCGAACTTGCGCTCGCAGATCGCGTCGACGGCCGCGGCCATGTCGGCATGGTGCGGTGGGCAATACCCTTCCATGACGCCTGCTAACCCTGTGGGGTTGGGATAGGGCCAGTCATCTCGTTGGTCGTACCGGAACCCCAGTCCCCGGACCTTCGGATCTCCGGATGCGCCCAGGACCGCGAACGGATCCAGGCCGTTGAACATCCATCCGCCGAGTCCCATTGCCTGGAGCACCAGTGTTCCGGCGTAGCATGAGGTCGAGAGTTCCGCAGTCGCCTCCGCGAGCGACCACTGTTCGACGAACGTGATGGGCCACACGTTGTCCACGTCCACGATGTCCTCGTAATCCGTGAGTCCGGGGATTGCCCGGCCGTTGATGTCGTCATAGAGCACCAATCCGTTTTGCAGCATGTAACAGAGATTCAAGAGAACATGCTGAGACAGGTCGGCAACGGGGATGACCAGCAGAGTCGCGGGGTGATTCACCACCCACGTGTTGTGGGGCTCCGTATAGGGCACTTCCGGCGGTAATTCTAATCTGCCTTGCTGCAACCGTCGTACTCTTCCTCTGACCGAGTCGAGCACCGCATCAAGGTCAAGAGAACCGTCGGAAGCCCGGTCCGCGCACGCCGGCGCGTCACGGGCGTCCAATAAATATACCCCGGTGTCGTCGGTGAAGAAGGTCTGGCTGGTGTGAAAGCCGGCAGGGGACGGAAAGGTGCGTCCGCCCGCGGCTCCCGCATAATTGGAGAGGTACGGTGCATAGCGCTGCGCACGATGGATCATATGATGCCAGCTCGTGTTCCCTCCGCACGCGGCAACGACCAGGAGCTTTTCCATCTCGGAAAGGGGCAGATGTTCATGTCGGGAACGATAGGCGAACACGCCGTCCGGTATCTCGGCCCCCTGGAAGAACCGTCGCGACCTGCGACCCAAGATTGCTTCGATCAGGCCGAACCGCATCATCACTTCAAAACCGTCGGGTAAATCCGGTCGAGACATTACCGACCTCCTTTTTCAGGTACTAATTGTTCAGGACACGCCTACCAACGGCCATAGCACGTCGGGGGGAGAACATGCAACACCGGGTTACGCGCCGGCGGCGCCCCGATAGCAAATCCACACGCTCTCAGACTGCGGCGCCGCTGCCGAATCGCTCGCATGTGTGCCCAAATTGGGCAAACCACACCCGCAGTGCATGCCGTGCCGGCAGTGCCTTTGAGTCACCATTCAGATGGGATATCCGCGCATGAGCACGATATTAACCAATCAGGCTAACAGACCACAATGCCCCCAGACGATATTCCGTTACATGGCTTACAGAAATAGGAAATGCCGCTAAAAGTAAGTATAATCAGCTATTGACAGGTACTTACCAAAACGGTAATGTGTGCGCGAATTCAGACCACGGAATCATCCGGTTACTCCTTCACAACCGCGGTCCGGCAACCCGGACCTTATTTCACAACAATTCCCACGTCTCGCACCTAACCGACGCGGCACTCATGTGTAGTGCCGCGAATCCACAGAGGAGGACTGTACGTGTTCGAAAAGAAGAAGGACGTAAGTGAAGCAAGTAAGGCCGGTCTCGACGACGTATCCGAACCGATCGAAACCGGGACCGACGTGACCGACACCGCGTCCGATTGCGGAGTGTACGGTGAAGCGATAGTGCACACCGCGCAATCGGACGTGGTGATCACCATTCCCCTGGACGAACATGTGGTGACGATCCGGGCGCCGCAGGCCCTTATTGTACGCAACGCGGCTCAGGCCGTAGCCGGCAGGCTCCTCGGGGAGAGCGACCCGTCATAGGCCTCATCGAGAAACCACGGGCGGGGTAAGAAGCGCTCTGCACCGGGCCCTTTCCTTCGGACCCCGCCCTGCGCCGTGTTACGTAACGCGGACGCCCGGCCGCAGCCACGCATGAGGAGACTGTTATGGCCGCACCAGCGGGAACGAAGCGTCAATCGCAACGAAAGAAAGGTACGGAAGGCCGCGTAAATGGACCCGTAGCCCCGCCGAATCAAGCGGAGCGAGCCGCGGCGTACGATCCCCTGGCAAGTCGTATCAGGCTGATGGAAGCGTTGTGGGAGGAGTTCCGGGAATGGAGCCGACGAGCCAAGGAAGAGGAAAAACCTGACACCTACGTGATCAAGATCCTCCAGATGCTCGAACAGTCCATGCAGAAGTGCGACGAACTCCTTGAGCGTCTACGATTGTTGTCGCCCGACATGTGCGCGCCGCGGGTCCGGGTGGATCTCTCCTTGTGCCGGTTGGGCGAGCGGGACACCGCGCGACTGCCGGTGTTCTTCGATAAGTTGAAAAAGAAACTGGAGGAATCGGCAATGCCGATCGTCTCCGGCAAGCCGTCGAATGAAACCGAATTATTGTCACAAAGCGATCGGGATGGATCGGGCTCTCCATTTGATGTGGAAATTCGCGAAAGAGGAGAGGCTGGGCAAAGCGGAAACCCAATTACTTGAAGCATACGTGCAGACGACTCCGACGGACGATCACGGGTCGATCAGGCTTGACGCGCTGATCGGCAGACTGAGCAACTTTCAGAAGGCGCTCACGGAGAACGACGCAACGTTTCTTGAGCAGCGCCGCGGCTATAAGAGCGCCCGCATCGTGGACATCATCGAGTTTGCGGAATCAAGGGAGTTTCTCGCGCTCAAGGGAACGCTCTGGGCGTCCACGAAGGAAGACTTGTGGAAGATCTTCCATGAACCGCCCGAGCCGTTCGAGGTGCTGCTCACCGGCGCCGCGGGCACCGCGAAGTCCACCAAGTCGTGGATCAGCACGTGTTACTCGCTGTACCTGATGTCCTGCATGTGGAACCCACAGATCGAGCTCGGTATGGCGCCGGTCGATGAGATCTTTCTCATCTTCCAGAGCATGCGGCTGGAGACCGCGAAGGATACGCTTTTCGAGAGGCTCAAACGGGGAGTGGATGCGAGCCCGTACTTCCGGGAACACTTTCGCCGCGACGCGAGAAGCAACAGCACGTTGCTCTTCCCCAATCACATCACCATCAAGCCCGTGACGGGCGCCGCGGACGCGGTGCTGGGGCTCAACGCGGTGGGCGGAGTCATCACGGAGATCAACTTCATGCCTGTCTATGCGAATTCGGTACGGCTTCGGTACTCGGAAAAGACGGTCTTCGACGTGGGATCGGAGATGTACAGAAACCTGCGCAACCGCATCATCGGCAGGTACAAGCACCTGATCGAACAAGGCGGCTTCGTGGGCCGGCTGATCGTCGATTCCGCGAGAAACCATGTGGGAGATTTTGCCGAGAGGAAGATCGAGGAGGCGAGGAAGGACAAGACCATCCTGGTCATCCAGCGGTCGCTCTGGGACGCGAGGTCTCACGACTACCCGCCCGATGCTCCCATGTTCCCGGTGGAACCGGCCACGGAGTACCAACCGGCCCGGATACTGTCGTCACGCGAGGACGCGGATGACCCGGAAAGCGTCATTTGGATCCCGGAGGTCTTCCGAACGGAGTGCGAGCAGGATCTCGAGCACGCGCTCAGAGACCTGGCGGGCGAACCGTCGACCAGTACCGGTCGGTTCCTGCCGTTTCCCAAGGAAATCACGGCCGCACAAGAGGGGTACGTGGAGCGGACCGGCGGAAGTACGCTGTTCAGGCTTCAGGACGCATCGTTAGGACGCGTGTTGGGAATCAAGTCGTACGATGCGGAGCTGGACCGGCCCGACTGGTCGCTCCTCATCGACGAGGAGTACCTGCGTCGGATGACGCTGGAAGGGGAGGGCGCCTTCGCGGTGCACGTCGATACGTCGCTGTCCGGAGACGCCACCGGCCTGGCCGTCGGCAGGATCGTCGACACGAGGCGTGTGGAGAAAGGCCGTTTCTACGGCAAAGAAGACCGTCGCCCCATGGAGATTCACGGAGTCTTCGCTCCCGTCTACCTCATCGACGGCGTGTTGCGTATCCACGCCGCGGCAGGGGAGCAGATCGACCTCAATATCATCCGGGACCTCGTGCTCGAGTTGAACCGGCACATTCGCATCAAGTACGCGTCCGCGGACTGGATGGAGTCCGCGGCCATGCTCCAGGCATGGCGCTCCAAACGGATCGTCGCGGGCCACGTGTCGGTGGACAAGAGTCCGACCGCGTATTTCGAGGTGAAGCACGCGGTTCGGGAGCGGAGGATCCTCTTCCCGCCTCATGCGTTCCTGGACAGGGAGCTTCGTCGACTCAAGCGCATTACCAAAGGAGGAACAATAAAGATTGACCATGAACCCAATGAATCAAAGGATTGTGCGGACGCGGTCGCGGGAGTCGTCGGCGTACTCCAGCGCTGCGAAGCCAAGTACCGCCGCTGAGACGCCGCCGAGGGACGCGCTCGATGAGGAGACGTTGATCGACCTTGCCCGAAATGGGTGCTCCGCGTCGTTCGGGGAACTGACCCGCAGGAACTATGATGCTCTTCATCATTGGTGCGTCCGCTTCATGGGCGATCCCGACGAAGCGGAGGACGTGGTGCAGGAGGTGTTCCTTGACGCGTATCAGGCACTGTCGCGGTTCCGCGGGGAATGCCGACTGAACACCTGGCTGTTCACCATTGCCAAATGCAAAGTGAGCAAGCTCATCCGGGAACGTTCCCGCCGCGACCGGCACCGGACGCTTTTCAGCTCGTTCGACTTCGACGTGGGAGAAATTCCCGACCATCGGCCCACGCAGGAGGAGGAACTCATCCGGCAGGAGCAGCGCCGGGTCACATTGGCCGAGATGCTCGAGTCGCTTCCCGACAAGTACGCGGTTCCTTTAAGACTGTCCCTTCAGGGGATGGTGAAAAGAGAAATCGCGGCGCACCTGAACCGGCCCGAGGGAACCGTAAAGAGCCGCATATGGCGAGGCATCGAACTACTCAAGAGAAAGGCACGCGATGGAAACGGAATACCGACTCCCTGAGTTTCCGGAAATCTTCGGCAGGCGCTTCAGCATCGACCCCATACCGGCAATCGGCGCACACGATGGAGTCATCGGCATGGCCGCTTACAGTGAGGGCGCCGGCTACATCGACGGAGAAATCGACTTGTCTTTGGCTCTGAGCGCCTTGTGGCACGAGGCGATACACATCGCGCAGATCGATCTCCACGGTAAGCCCGATGAAAAGGAAGCCCGATGGGTATCTCTGTGTGCTCATTCGTTGCTGATGCACAATCCGGCCATTCTGGAGGCATACCGCTCGATGCATGGCAATGGAGCCAAAGCATGAACAAGTCCTCCACTACATGAATAAGGAATATGACTGTAGGGGCGGACCTGCGTGTCCGCCCATGTTCCCGTAATTCGGTACGGAAAGCGCACACACGGGTGCACCCCTACTACCGCCTCCCCTTATGCCGGCCTCTATTCGTGCCGAGCCGAATCACCCCGTTCAACCATGAGCTCGCCGTCGGCATCGTACCGAATCGAACCGTTTGCAATCATTGCCGTGACCCAGGCGACGGGTACGTTGTACAGGTCTCCCTCGTATTCGCTCACATTGGTTCCCAGCATCTCATTGCCGAGCTGAATCATGTGGTTGGTGGACAGCCCGCCCGCCTTGGCCCACATTGCCGCGGCCTTGTAGAATGTCTCCTTGTCGCTGATTCTCGCGCTGCGGGTCTTCAAGCGCCATAGGTAGATACCGAACTCGTCCTGGATCAACTCGGTCGTGACCTTTTCGTCGAATTCGCCGCGAATGGGCTCGAACACCTGCGTCTCCGCCACCTCGAGGGATGCGTACGCAGTCGCGTGCGTGTAATCCGTGGAGGCTCCGGTGAAGATGGGCGGCAAGCGGTAGACCTTGCGAATGGTCTGTTCGACGTGCGTGAGAAAGTTGGCGAACATGTAATCTTCGTTGCGGTCCAGATTGATGAACTCCGGCTTGGATCCGCCCTTGGAAGCGCCCGTGGTAAGGTCGAAGGCGAACGTGTCCGGTTCCACATTGAGCACCACCCACTGGTTGTATTTTCGGGGATCTCGCCATTCTTGCAGGGTCTGTTCCAGGTGTCTTCGGGTGCCCTCGGAGATGGTCCCGTTCTGAAACAGCAGGATTCCCTTGGGCACCGCACCCTGGTCGAGCAGATCGTAATTGAGCCAGCGAGCGATCCGCCTGGCCTTGGCATCCACGAGCACCGACACCCACCGAGGTATGCCGTACACGTTCCCCGCGAAATTGTCGCGGAACCACCACACTTCAGTGGCCTTATTGGGGTATTCGCACGGTTCAAGCACGTATTCGTTCGTTTCGGGGTTCTTCAGGAACTCGCCCGTATCCGCGTCAAGTACCCGAGGATCGCCGAATTCCTTGAACCAGCGGAGTTTGTTCTCAGTGGGTGAGACCACCCTCCCGAAGCGCCGAAACCTTCGATACACCGTGAGATCCACAAGGCTTCCGGATCTGGGGATTTTCACTTGGACGGGAATCTCCTCGTCATCCAAGCGGGTCACCCGGACTCGAGTACTCGGCAGGTAGTAGAGCCGTTCCACTCGGCCTCGGAGGTTACGAAGCACCTCGACAAACGCGTTCCCCGTCACCTCCCTGTCGAGGCGAATCTTTTTCCGCAACGCCTGAAAGGAATGTTTCTCGTTCACCCGGTTGAAGAAGTCATGGATCATACGCTTTTCTTCTTGCCGGCGACCGGTGTCTTTCTGGGTCTTGTCGTCTCCGATAAACTCGAAATCGTGTCTGCGTTCGCAATTGCTCACGACGGCCTCGATGCAGCACCACAGAACGTCGCACTGTTCATAGATCCGCCACAGGTCCGCGAACGAATATGGAGGTTCCAGGAGCCCGTGGTCGCGGTAGAGCCCGGCAAATTGATCCTCGTCCTCTTCGGTTCCCCTTCGGCGCACCACGGAGTCCGACTTGGATGCATAATCGCTCCGGACGGGTGCGGGAGTGTGATACACGGGTTCACGATCTGCGTTTCCGCTCTGGATAAGGTGATTGATGATACGGCGCAGTTGTCCTTTGGTGAGCTTGCTCTTGGGCATGGTGAATCTCCCCGGCGCGTGACAAATGGATGAGTGGAGCAGTAGGTCGTTTCATAAATACCCTCACCCCAGCCCTCTCCCAGAGGGAGAGGGAGCAAGATGAGTCCCCTCCCAGAGGGTTAGAGTGAGCGGGCTGCCACACGATTATTACGCATTACGGTTTCTCGAGGCACTTTCCGAAGTACCGGGCTAGTGTCAGTAGCCTCGTTAGGGGCAGCGATCGTGCACGTCACAGAGGGACGGTAAGAACGGTCCTTCCAAGGCCGGGCCGGTAAGCCGGAAGAATGTGAGATCTGTTTCGAGACGGACTCTTACCACCATCCCCGCCACCCCCGCGATTGCTTCTCCCGCGGCGCATCGCTTGCACGGGTGTAGGAATCGACGATGGATTGAACCGTGTCGCCCCACCTGGGCCACTCGGTGATCGCGTACTTGACGGCTCGCCACGACCTTGGAGTGAGCAGGGCGCCGCCGCTTTTGGGAATATCGTCGCACATGCCGGGCTCTATACGCGTCACCGGGTCGATGTACTCCACCCCGGCTTCACGTTCCATGCCGTCTTCATGAACCGCGATGCGTTTCGGATGCTGAGGCAGGGTGATGGGCGCCACACCGGTCAGGGCCACTTTGCTCGCACATGAAGCCGTCACCATGAGCACCATGAATAATGACACAATTCTCATTTGAGACTCATTTCCCGATCGGAAAGCGAACCGTCGTGGAGGTTAAGGCACTTGCGGGAGCGATAGTACGCGTCCAGGGCCCCGAGGTTGTGAGACTGCAGTCGATACGCGGCCCTGAGCTTGGAGCGGTCACGGTCGCAGGACGCGACGGATTCCTCGAGAAAGCGGATCGTCTCCCGTTGGTGGGAAATCATGTACTTCAACGCGGCAACATACGCGAAAACCGCGAGGATGGACACGATGAGCGCCCAGAGCTTCACTATGGTGATGTACGGTCTGAGAAATGCAAACATTTCATTCTCCTGGGGAAAGGCGCCTGACTCTCTTCAGCGCGCGGAGCAAGTACCCGCCGGGTCGTACCGGCGCCTTGACGACCCGTCCCGCCTTACCGGAATTGTGATACACGTTCTGCGCATGTTCGAACATGCCGGTATGGCCGAAAGTCCTGTCGGAATCGGGCCAGGTCCAGAATGCAAAGTCGCAGGAATCGCGAAGATCCACGGGAACGATCACGGAGCGGAAGCCGCATCGGCCGTGAGCGTAATCGATGCTCCGGCAGCGCTCCACTTGAATGCCGCAGTCGGTGAGGATCTGTTCCACGAACTTGGAACAATCCCAATCTCCCCACTGGTACGCATATCCGAGCACTTCATATTCAGCGGCAACGTATTGGAGGCATTCGCAGTCGTTTTCGAATGTGCCGGCCGGAGAGCTACCGAACACAATAAGCAACAGCAATAATAACGGCAATCGTAACCTTGGCGCACGCATCGGAGCTTTCACCTACCTTTTGCATCCATTTTCCCGGCGTCAACAGATCGAAAAGAAATGCGGAAAAGATGAGCGCGGGGATCATGGTGAAGAGCTTCGCACCTCTGAGCGCAAGGTGTCGTTGAAATTCGTTCATGTCGGCGCCGGACCAGAAGTACCAGGTTACATAAAGGGTTATCCATCCGAGGAAGGATCCCCAGAAGAGCTTCTCCGTACTGATTGATTGCATGGATCACCTCTCGATCATGATGGCTGAATACACTGTTTCGTAAATATGGTTACGTATTCAGTGCCGTGTCCCCGCCCGGCAGAGACGCCGGGACGCTACCATCCACGTTCGGTGGCTATTGTCTTCGGTAGCGCCGGCCTCCGTGCCGGTAATTCTTCGGGATGTTGCGTTTTTCGCCCGGCAGAGACGCCGGGACGCTACCAGATCGTCTACAGAAACACGTGACCGTGTTTGTACAACGGTGCACTCGCGCGGTTTTCCTATACGGCGGCGACACGGTACGGTCGTCTCGTCCCCTGCCCGTCCCGGTGTGAGCCCCCATCATTTCGTC
>JAVHLK010000095.1 GCA_031082285.1 Desulfomonilaceae bacterium | reverse complement strand
AAAACAAGTAGCGCGTCCTCGTCGATGTCCGCGCGTTTCTTGTATGTCACGAAGGCCGGCGCTTTCCGAGCTGCATCTAACATATGACGCACACGAATAATATCTTCACTCCGCATACTGGACCTCTGCCGAAGCCACCACCTGATCTCGGAAGTACCTGCTGAGGTCTCGGGCGGTTCGCAAGTCCACCTTTCGTCCACCCAATATTTCGGACAATTCCCGCTCCATTGCCGAGATCCGAAGCAAGCCGGGGGTGTGTCCTTCCTCAAACTCCACGAGGAAGTCTATATCGCTCTCCGCGCGGAAATCCTCTCGCAAGTACGACCCGAATATGGACAGTCTTCGGATATGGTGCTTTCGACAGAACTCTTCGATCAGATCTTTTGGGATATCAGGACGTCGGTTGTCCATGTGATGCCTCGGTTCTTCTCCATCACTTTGGGTTCCGTGGCTGAAACGGCAGGGCTACGATACTTCTTTCCTTACTTGAACCATCATGCCGGCGAGACGAGTCTTATCCTCCCGGTACGCCGAGGGAATACGTGCTTCATATCTGGTAGTCGGCGCCTTCAATGGTTGGTCTCACCGGCAAGGTGAAGACAAAGGTGGCGCCTTTCCCCTCTTCGGATTCGACCCAGATACGCCCCTTGTGGCTCTCCACGATCTGTTTGGCGATGAACAGCCCGAGCCCGGATCCGGTCTTGGTTCCCGCACCACTTGGAGATCTGAAGAAGCGCTCGAAAATTCTGGTCTGGTGTTCCCGCACAATCCCGGTTCCGTTGTCCGACACGGACGTGAGTACGAATCCTTTTTCACAGCGACATTCGATTCGTATGGCGGGATTCGGTCTCGGCCCCATGTGAACCAGCGCATTGACGAGAAGGTTGTCCACCACTTGAGCGAGGCGATGCTTATTGCCCATGATTGCCGGCAATGCGTCGTCCATTCCGATCTCGACCGTTATGCCGTGCTCCGCGATCTCGTGCTCGTGGCGGTGAACCACCTCACTGATTGTCGAGTCCAATCGGACAAGCGACCAGTCCTCTCCGCTCCGGGAGAGGGACAGACCGTCAAGCAGGTCCTTCAGGAATCGTTCGATGGTTTCCGCGCCGCACGCAATCTGGTTCAGGAGCTTTTCCCTCCGGGAATCCGGCGACGATGAATCCGCTCTCTTCTGCAACTGACGGACCAGCCCGCTGATGGCTATCACCGGCGACTTGAGATCGTGAGCCACTGCTTGGATCAGAGATTCCAGGTCCTCCGTCTTTTGTCCGACTTCGGCAAATTTGAGTTCCAGCATCCTGAGCGCATTCTTTCGATAACTGATATCGCGAACGATCGCAGAGAATAACGTCTCCCCCTTGGAGGTCCAGCTTGAAAGGCTCACTTCCACTGGGAATTCATCTCCGTTTTTTCGCACACCCCGCAATTCGAGTGCCCGTCCGTGAGCCGTCGGCGCGTGCGCCGCGTGTGCTTCACGAACGAACAGCGAACTGCGGTTAACCATTTCGGGGATCATCATGGACAGGGGCCGGCCGTGAGCTTCCTCCGCACAATAACCGAAAATACGCTCCGCACCCGGATTCCAGAATGTGATGTGATTCTGTGAGGTCATGGAAATGATGGCGTATTCCGGGATCGTCGTCACGGCCTGGAATCTTGTTTCGGATTCTTGGAGCGCGTCCCTGAGTTGCTCAAGTTCGGCTCTCAACGACTCCAGATCTCGCAGCCTGAGACGGAGGTCCTCCACCTCCCGGCGGAGGAGTTCTTCCCTGTCTTGAGCCTTCGCCATCAATTCACCTCTCGCGTACGTTCATGTTCTCACAGGACGCGCTGTAAATTCAATGGGTTCTTGAGGCGTCGTGCCTCGGTCTTTCCTGTTTACCGCAGCTGTGGCGCTCAACACGGCAAGGAAATGGTACTATTTTTTCTTATTCTCTTACCGTGTCCGGATGCCATGGTCCTGTCGTTACCGGTTTCTTGAAATTCCAGAGCCCGATCCACCACTCTTCTTCGCGCTCACACGTATTTTCTCACACAATCCATAGTGAGTTCAATTGTATAATGAGAAGCCGATGCGAGCACGCCGAAGAGGAGCCATGGACACACGTGCTTCGCGGACGTATAATTTGATCAGACATCCGAGACGGGAAAGGAGAGGTCCCATGGCCGGTCCGTTGGCTCCCCTCGTTGGTCCTCTGGTACGGTGGTTTCTGCTGGGAGTGGCCACCTCGGTCGGTTGGAAACTGGGCTCGTACGCGATCGAAAAGTTGAGTGAACCCGAATGGAAGGATCTCAAGCATACCTGGACGGGCAGGGACGATCGCAGTGAAAGATGATCCACTCGACGGCACGCGGATCAAGCTTCGGAAAGACGTGCAACCGCGGCCGCGACGGCATCGACGGCCCGAGCGATCTCATCTTCGGTGGTCATCCTCCCGGTGGTGAATCTCAGGGTACCTTTCGCCCATTCCACGGGGACGTTCATCGCCTGCAACACATGTGACAGTTCAACCGTGTCCGCGTGACACGCGGCCCCTGCAGACGCGGCCACGTCCAGGCCGATCTCCTCGAGAATCCTGTTGGCCTCCAGGCCCTTGAAGGAAAGACTCGCGGTGTTGGGCAGACGCATCTCAGGATGCCCGTTGAGTCTCATCTCGCGCGCTCGCCCCTCCAGGCCGGCGCAAAGCATGTCACGCATGCGCTTCATATGGCTCATGTTGCGATCAAGATCCCGTCTCGCGATTTCGCACGCTTTACCGAGACCCGCGATGCCCATCACGTTTTCCGTGCCCGCGCGCCTTCCCATTTCCTGTCCCGCACCCAGCATGAACTTCCGAGGCATAATGCCTTGCCTAATATAGAGCGCACCAATGCCTTTGGCCGCGTACAGCTTGTGTCCGGCTATTGACAGCAGGTCCACCCCCAGGGCCTGCACGTCGGTCGGTATCTTTCCCACGGATTGCGCCGCGTCCGTATGAAACGGAATGCCGCGACTCTTGGCTATCTCCGCAAGGTCGGCAATTGGTTGAACCGTTCCCACTTCATTGTTCGCGTGCATGATGGAAACGAGTACGGTGTCGGGGGTAACGGCGCTCTCCAGGTGTCCAGCGGAGACGAGACCATACTCGTCCACCGGAAGATACGTCACGCGGAATCCCTGCGTCTCGAGGTACCGGCACACCTCGAGCACCGCGGGGTGCTCGACGGTGCAGGTGATTATGTGATTGCCCTTGTTGCTTCCGGCAAACGCCATACCCAAGATCGCGTGGTTGTTGGATTCCGTACCGCCGCTCGTAAAGACGACCTCCTTTGGATCGCAATTCAGAATGGACGCCGTTTGTCGACGAGCTTCTGCCACGGCCCTCTTGGGGGCAATGCCGTACCAATGGTTGCTGGAAGGATTCCCGAACTCACGTTCAAGGAAAGGCCGCATCGCCTCAATCACTTCCGGGTCAAGAGGCGTGGTTCCGTTGTAGTCCAGATATATTGGTGTGGTCATTGATCTGATCTCCTGTGGTAGCCAATGAACTCCCGCAGTCCGTCTCTGAACACCTGAAAACTCTTGGATCGATTCCTGTCGGGATGCATGTGAACAGCTATTGCACCGGCAGCCTCTATCTTGTTGAGTCCCCCTCGATGGTAGCCGTGGTTCCGGAGTAATTTCTCCAATGCTTCCCACGTGCCCCCTTTGATGGAATCCGGATTTCTGTACGCCGCCCTGTCTCCTACGGACACCGGAACCCTGGGGTATGCCTTGTGAAGAGCCTGTGCATCCCCAAAGAACCACGCTTCGAGTTCCTCAACAGCAACTCTATTCAACACCTGGTATTTATCCCCGGACATCACCGACGATTTCGACGTGAGTCCCGCGGCGACAGCCGAATCTTCCAACGTTTGCTTGACCTCACGACAATTTTGGCGATCCTCGTCAATGAGGACTACAATCCCGAATTTCGATTCCTGAAATCTCCATCTCATTCCTTTGAGGCGACTGGGAAGCTTCTCGAGCATGTCGGTCTTGCCTCTGAACGCGTGCACATCGAAGCGTACGTAATTCGGTAACATCTTTGGAAGGATTGCTTTCAGTGCTGCTTCAGCCGACGGCTCTTCCACGAAGAACTCAAGATCCATACGTCTTCACCAACCCCGGAAAGCCGATCCCGGCTATCGTCAAGATTTCGGTCCCCCACTAAAGGTAAGGGGATCGCCAACTTCAAAGTGACCTTCCATCCAAAGGTTCCCTAGGCCGGCGCCGTGCTTCACAAATTCCTTTATGCCGCGCATGTCGCTTGCCCGTCTGGCCTGCGTGTAGCCCTCATTGTCGCGAAACAGAACCCACAGTTCGTCGGGCCGGAGCCCATCCACGAAGAAAGGCGAATGTGTGGTCACCATTAACTGAGAGTAAGCCGATGCATTCCGGCATTCTTCAGCCAATCCCTGGAGTAATCGCGGATGAATATGGTTCTCCGGCTCCTCAATGCCGACGAGTTCCGGTGGGTCCGGATCGAACAGAACAGTGAGGTATGCCAGCATCTTCAGGGTCCCGTCGGACACGTACTTGGACAACATGGGCTTCTCGAAAGGGGCGTCCTTGAGCAGCAACAGAAGGCGACCGTCTTCCAGAGTACGCGCTTCAATCTGCTCCAACCGGGGAACTCTCCTCTTCAATCTGACGACTATTTCGTTTAGCTTAAGTTCATGTTGCTCTCTCAGGTACTGAATGACGTTCGGCAAATTGTCGCCGGTACTGGACAGATGCTCTTGTGCGCCTGTTTCCGGAGTCGTCCGCAGATTGTCCGCACTCAAATACGACAGATACCACCCCGTGATAAACCGGCGGAGCGCAGCGACCCTCGGATGCTTCTTCAGTTGGCCGAGGGTGTTGACGGCGAGCATCTCGTCCGAGTCCAATGCCTCTTCTATGCGCTCTTCGTCTCTATCGGGTTCCTCGCCACTGACTACTTTTCCCCATCCTTTCGAAAAATCCAGGAACTTGAATGGCCGTCCTTTGCTGCCGCGTCTCCATCGAAGCCACTCCTCACGGATGTATGGACCGCTTGCCCGTTCGTCGATTGCCAAGTGATATGTGATGAGAGGGCTCTTGGGGTCTTCTCGGTACTTCAGATCTATGGTGATCGGCCCTCGTCCGCCACGAGTGCGTAGTTCTTTGAAGCGACCTCGACGGTCCCACGCCTTGCGCAGTCCTACGGAGAAACACTCGGATAAGAAGGCGAATACGTCAAACAGCGTTGATTTACCACTGCCGTTGGGACCAAGAAATACCGACAACGGCCTAATCTGCTTAAGTTCCAAGTCATGCAACGCTCGATAATTCGTGACGTGAAGGTACTCAAGTCTCGGAGGGATTGGTCGATCTCTGTATATGGCTTGCCAACTCACAGTAGTACTTCTTCTGTCGACCAGTCGGCAAGAGGCACTTCGCGGCCCCAATCACCGATGGCGACAAGCCTGGGATATCGAGCTACAGCAAGCTCTCTTCCTTACATATCTTTTCTGGAATGTGTACGCAAGGACCTTCGTGGGAGCAATTTGTTCGCGTTACCGGGAACGTGCCGGATGTCAAAGAACTCCATCGCGGCACACTCGGCCGGCTAGCCGGTCTCTTCACTCTCTTGCTCCGTTCCGATTCGCATCATCTCCACCGACGCGAGAACTCTCTTGGCATTCCGGTTGATCGCGGGGAAGTCTTCGGATTCCACGTAGAGGTCTTGAGCAAGCCTTTTCAATTCTTTCACTTTGGACCTGATTTGTGTCAATGAGTCGATCGCGGCCATGATCTTCAGCCTCCCCTTTTCCGCAAGTCCTTGAACCGTTTTGCCTTCACCTCGTACCGAGGAAGACTTCCGAATGGATGGATCTCGATCTCGTACCCGAGGTTGGTTTTCACGCGAAGCTCGGTCTTCAGCTTTGCTTTCATTTCTTCGCTGCGCGATGCAGCATCTTCAGTAAGTTCCACTTTGAGGAGAATGTGGTCTATGTCACCCCTTTTTTCCACCACAACCTCGTACTCGTCTCCGAAACCCGGAATGGACCTCACCACGTCCTCAATCGCGGACGGAGCCAGGAGCACGCCCTTCACCTTGGTGATGTCGTCGGAACGCCCGACCACTCCGCCGGGAATGAGTCTGAAGCTTCGACCGCAGTCGCACGGTTCGTCGCTCCACTCGATGATGTCCTTTGAGTCGAATCGAATACACGGCTGAGCGATCCGGTCCAATGCGGTGATTATGAGCTTTCCTCTGCGGCTGGGTTCAGTGATGATCTCGCCGGTCTCAAGGTCTTCGATTTCCGCGAGAAACATGGCCTCGTTCACGTGGAGCGCTCCCGGCTGCGACGCGCACTCGAAGCTCCAGGCCCCGATTTCCGTCGCGCCGGCATGGTCGAACACCTTCGCGTTCCACGCCTGTTCCATCCTTTTCTTCGTGGCCGGTATCAGCGCACCGGGCTCGCCGGCACAGGTAATGCGTTTGACGTGCAGATCGACCGCGGGATTCATACCGAGCTTGTTCACGGCCGTGTCGGCCATTCCCAGGACGTACGTCGGGGTCGCCATCATGGCGGTCGCCTTGAGTTCCTGCATCTTCAGCAGTCTCGCTTTGGTGTCGAGCACACCTCCCGGCACGGTCTCGCACCCGATCTTCTCGCATGCGTAGTGGCCCGCCCAGTAGGCGACGAAGACATTGTATCCGAACGGGAGAAACACCCGGTCGCGGGGCCGGTATCCCTGGGCCCACAGGAGCATGGCCCAGCACTCGGACCACCACTCCCAATCCTGCCACGTGTCCGGCTGGTACACTGGTTGCCCCGTCGTGCCGCTCGTCTGTCTGAATTCCGTTACCTCTTCCAGCGGGACACACAGCGCGTCTCCGTAGGGAAACGGTTCCTTGCGCTGAATCGGGAGCATCATCGACTTCTCGACCTTTGGGACACGGCGGACGTCGGCAAGAGTTCGAATGTCCTCCGGAGTGATGCCGGCCGCATCATAGAGGGATCGATGAAAGCGCGAGTGCTCGTACGCCCAGCGCACAATGCGCCTGAACTTCTTCAGTTGCAGCATCTGCATGCGTTCCCGGGGGAGTGTTTCCAGATGTGGGTTCCAATAGGGTGTCCTGTCGTTCATGAACCGTCTCCACTGATACCGGCCGTCCAATACGGCTGATGTTCACGCCGCCGGCAGGAACGCCGGTCTCTTGATTATGGTATGCGGCGAGACCATGTGCGTGGCTGCCGGCCGCCTTGAATGAGTTCCCAGTACGCCGGATAGAGATCCGGTGTCGGGACTCATGGCTTCGGTAGCGCCGGCCTCCGTGCCCGCATTTTCTTCTTCGGGTCGCCGGCGTGCTCGCCCGGCAGAGACGCCGGGACGCTACCCATTGTAGGCGTGGGACGGGCGTCCCTGCCCGTCATCAGGCGAATCGCTTCCAATGCCGCATCAATACATCAAGTTGGGCAGGTAAAGCACAATATTGGGAAAAGCAATGAGCGCCAACGTCCCGACGATCAACGCTATCAGGAACGGCATCGCGCCGATGAATATGTCTTCGAGCGCGATGGACTTGTCTATTCCATTCACCACGTAGATGTTGATCCCGACCGGCGGGGTAATAACGCCCATCTGAGTGACCAGGACGATGATGACGCCGAACCAGATCGGATCGTACCCGAGGTTGCTTATCACCGGATAGAAGATGGGAATGGTGAGCATGATCAGTGCCAACGCGTCGATGAAACATCCCCCGACCAGGTAGACGAAGATGATGACGACAACGATCCCCCAGGGAGGCAGATCCAACGATGCAACCCATGAGGCAAGCTCAAAAGGGATCCTTGTGACGGCCAGAAAGTGGCCGAACACCACGGCGCCGGCAACCAGCAGGAGAATCATGCACGAAGTCCTTAGGGTCTCGTAGCAGGATTTCACAAAACCTTCCCAGCTAAGGCTCCTCCTTGCCAATGCGGTCACCAGGACTCCGAACGCACCGACCGCGCCGGCTTCCCCGGGGGTGAACCATCCGGTGAAGAGGCCCCCCATGACGATTGCGAAAATGGCCAGGGTCTCCCCTAGCTTGGTCAGCGAACGAATCTTTGCTTTCCAGGGAACCCACTCTCCGGGCCGTCCCTCATTGGGCGCCATCATGGCGTACGCGGAAATGGCTATGACGAACAGGACGGATATGAAGAGCGCCGGAATTATGCCGGCCACGAACAACTTTCCAATGGATTGCTCCGTGAGAATCCCGTACACGATCATCACCACGCTCGGCGGCATGAGCATTCCCAGGCTGCCTCCGGACGCGACGCTGCCCGCGGCCAGGCGGTTACCGTACCCGTATCGTTTCATTTCGGGCAGTCCCACCACCGCGAAGGTGGCCGCGGTGCCCGGGCTGGAACCGGCAACCGTACCGAACGCGCAGCACGCCGCGACCGTTGCCATGGCCAATCCGCCTCGAATGCTGCCGATAAACGCGTATGCACAGTCGTAGAGCTTGCGTCCTATCCCGGCGTTGAATGCCAACTGACCCATGAGCACGAACATGGGAATAACCGTAAGCCCGTATGACGAGTACACGTCGTAGATGTCCCGGGCCACGAGTTTCATTCCCACCTGCACGGACACGATATAGCTGAAGCCGAGAAATCCGACGAGCGTCATGACGTACGCGACGGGCATGCGGGTGAAGAACATGGCCACCAGCAAAACGATCCCGACGATTCCCAGGGTGGTGGGGCTCACGCTTTCACCGCCTTTCCGACGAAGCGAACGATATCGGCGAAAATAGCGAGGCAAAGAACACCGAAGCACACTGAGACCAGGTAAATGAACGGATGCTTGGCGATCTGAATGGTCATGCTCACTTCACCCTTGATCGAGAGTTCGCCTGCATAGAGCCACATTTGCCACGCGACCACACTGAAAAGCACCAGACTTATCAGAGAAGTCACAAGGTCGATGACGGCCTGCCCCCGCGGGCTCATCTTCTGCACCAGCAGGTCGACTCCCACATGGCCTCCCGCCATGTGCGTGTACGGCATGGCGCAGGCGAGCACCACGACGGCAAGCAGCCCCACCATGTCCACCGCGCCGAAGATCGGGTGACCGAACCCCCGCAGCAACACGTCGACACTGGTAAGCAACATCATACCCACCAGGGCTATGCCTCCCACGAGCCTGAGAAGCTTTATCACCCAGTTCATACCCTTCAGAAATGTTTCCATCTCGATGTCCCCGAGCTACGTAGTTCCGGAATGTGTGGGGGATTGCCCGCAGAGCATCGCGCCCCGCGGGCGGAAGATCGCGAACGATCGGGTCAGGCCCCCGGGCTATTTGTCGCCCTCTTTGAAGGACTTCTGAGCCGCCTCCAGAGCCTCTTTCCCCGGAAGGTTCTTCTTTTCCATTTCCACGACGAATTCATCCAAAACCGGCTTCACCGCGTCGGCCCACTTCTTGCCCTCTTCGGCATCCAGTTCGATCATTTCCTTGTTCTTGGACTTGAGGAATTCCACTCCCTCCTCGTCCGACTCGTCCCAGGCCTTGCCGTGTTTTCCGATCCATTCTTCGTTGATCTCGACGATGGTCTTTTTCACGTCGTCAGGAAGAGCATTCCACTTGTCCTTGTTCATTACTACAAAGAACGTCGTGGTGTACGCGGCCGGGAAGTTCAGCGTGGCATAGTCGATGACCTCGCCCAGTTTCCATCCCTTGTTGGCCTCGAGGGGGTATACCGCACCGTTGACCACTCCCTTTTCCAGCGACTGATACGTCTCGGGCATGGGCTGGGCCACGGGAGTTCCTCCCAGAGCCTTCACCACCTTCGCGCTGGTGCCGTGGCTTCTGATCTTAAGGCCTTTCATGTCCTCGAGTTTCCGGACCGCCTTGCCCTTTGTGTGAACCAGTCCGGGGCCGTGCGCATGGAGATACATCACCTGCGTATCGGTCAGTGCCTTGTCCTTGAACTGCTTGTACACGTCGTTGGCAACCTTGGTCGCCTGCACCCCGTTCTTGTACCCCAGCGGCAGGTCTATCACCTCCAACATGGGAAATCTTCCCCGGGTGTATCCGAGGACCGAGAATCCGATGTCGGAAATACCGCTGACGACCCCGTCATACACCTGGTCGGCCTTGGTGAGCGTCTGACCGGGATAGTATTCGATCTTCACCTTTCCATTCGTCCGCTTCTCTACCTCCTTTGCCCACTCTTCCGCCAGTTTGCTCTGCACATGCGTTGCAGGGAAGAAAACGCTGTACCTGAGTGTGACCTGCTCTTCCGCCGGCGCGGGTGAAGACCCGGCAAACGTAAGAATAGCGATCCCCAGAATCAATAACCCTAATCCGACAGACCTTGTTCTCATGTAACCCTCCTCGGTTAATGGGGTTGGGAGTGAAACCGAGAATTCGGTCGGCTGACCGACTCGGCACTCACTTTGAAAACGGATCGTGAATGGTAGGGGCAGTGTACAGAAGATCCGACCGGCAGTCAAAAGCAATCGGCGTACCGAACGACGGTTCTGAGAAAAGGGTTCTGGTTCATTATAGTGAACACCCGTCGAGACATCTTCGGTAGGCGTTCGCCGGCGTGCCGACGCCCCAATGACTGCTTCCGCCGCGATTCGCACTCCCGCGCATGCATGCAAATTGTGTGCGGGCTCTCCGCGGTCCGGGTGCAACGCCCAGTCGGGTCTCACCTGCCGCAACGGAGCGGGTCGGTCCCGTCCGGGGGGGGAACCGAACCGCTCAGAAAGTCACTCGGATGAACGCGCGCTCATATCAGCGGTTCAGGAAGGAACCGAGTTTCTTGTCTGTTCCCTTTATGTGGCTTTTCAGCCATTCACACGTTTCATCCAGGATGCGGATCACCATGGACGACGTGACTTCTCCCGAGTCAAATTGGCTTCTCAGTGTGTAGAAATCTTCCACAAATCGGTCATGGAGTCTCTTGTGGGCCGCGTAGTCCGGGTACCCCTGAGAAGACATGTGTCTCTCTTCGGTCGCGAAATGGGTCACCACGTAATCTCCCAAGAAATCCATAACCTTGCCGGATTCCTCTTTTCCCTTCCCATCCCACATGGCCTCGGCGAGGTCGTTCACCCTCCTGAACAGCTCTCTGTGCTGCTCGTCGATTTCCTCAACTCCTACCTTCAGGTCTTCATTCCACTCAATCGGCACGGTATCAAACTCCTTTACATTCAATTCCCGACTGACGACAATTCAGGTTCATGAGAGCCCCGGGGGCCCTACCGAGCACCCATGGCAACAGCCGGTGGATTATGCCGTCAGGTCGGCGGAATTTGCAAGAGGGGGACTCGGTCCTGAGCGCGTGAACGGCTCATGGGGAGAAGAGGACATGAACCACAAAGACACGAAGAAGAGGAAGCGAACAATCCGCAGATTACACAGATACACATAGATGAGAAGACACAAAAAACTTGTTATTCTTATTCTTATAATCTGTGTCCATCTGCGTAATCTGTGGACGAGTTCTGTTGTCTATCCTAGTCGCTTGGCGTCTTCGTGGTGTGGTCTTCCGGATCGGCCCCCGCGGAGATCTCTTGACAAGATCATGCCGTGCGGCTATATACTGAGGGTCCGGTCCCATCGTCTAGAGGCCTAGGACACCGCCCTCTCACGGCGGAGACAGGGGTTCGAAACCCCTTGGGACTGCCAAGACAAACAACCGAAATTACGCGTAACGTCCAACATGTCATACTTAAAGCAGATTGTCGAATCCCTCAATCAGGGCCCCCAGGGCGCCCCTTAACGAATTTTGAATCCCATAATAAAGACTCTGGAGTCGGTTCGGCATATATGTGGAGGCAGTATGCCTGCAGTAACCTTGAAAGCGCATTACGATGGCGAACGGATTGTCCTCGACGAACCATTTGAGATCCCCCCAAACTCAGACCTGATGGTGACCGTGTTGCCCCCCACCGAGACAGTGGCGGATGAGGACTGGTTCCGGATCGGCCGGAAGGCTCTTTCCGCTGCGTATGGCACGGATGAGCCTGATTATGGTATCGAGGATCTCCGTCAATGACCGAAGGCGACGTTGTTCTGACGCCGCTGCCCCACGCTGACGGGCAGGTCAAGAATCGTCCCGCTGTGGTACTCAGGGTGATGCCTCCGCATGGGGATCTTCTTGTCTGCGGAGTCAGCATCCAGCTTCACCACGAGACTCCCGGCTTTGACGAAGTGATGCGCCCGGGAGACCCGGATTTTGCCACTAGCGGCCTAAAGGCTGCCTCTCTCATGCGCCTTGGGTTCCTGGCGGTGCTCCCGGTCAGCGGTTTTCTCGGCTCGATTGGGTCAATCGCTCCTGAAAGACGACGGCGCCTTTTACAGCGGCTCTCTGAGTATCTCGTTCAAAATACAAAATAGAAATAGGGGGTCTTGCTTCTTGAGTCAAAACATCCAAAGCGGTCAGGGTGCGGTGTTCCGACCCGATTCAAGAAACAAGACCTGACCCCGGCCTTCCCGACCCAGAGACGAAACGCCTTCTCCTTGTCGAAGTGTGTCTCCGCAACGTGGGAGGCAAGCCTTTCCGTTTCTTGACGGCCCCGGTGAATGTCCCACAGGAGTAAACCCACTATCGTAACCATCCAGAAAACAACCAGAATCCAAAAGGACCTGCTCAGAGAGTGGGATGACTTGGTTTCAGATGTTCGCTCCTTCATGGCTCACCTTTTCGCCGGCGCATTTCTATTGGATACCGGCTACAATCACTGACGGTTCCTTCAATCACGTAGTTGAGGAATTCCTCTGTGGGCGACAGGGTCACCGGCTCTTGGCGGTCAGGTTTCGTCCAAGACCTTGCGAACGACCTCCAGTATCTGCCGTATATCGTAAGGCTTGTTCGCAAACCCCTTGGCCCCGGCCGCGAGCGCATCTTTGGTAGGGCCGTTGGCCGAGTATCCGCTGGCAATGACTACCTTGATCGAAGGATCGATTTTCACGAGTTCCTGCAGGCAAAGTTTGCCCCCCATCTCAGGCATACTGAGATCAAGGATCACCAACGCAATGTCATGACCGCGTTCCTGGTAGACTTGAAGTGCTTCTTTCCCGTTGGAGGCGGTGATGACCTTGTATCCGGCCTTTGTCAGTATTCTTGAGCCGAGGTCGCGAATCATTTCCTCATCATCTACGAGGAGAATCGTCTCTGATCCGCCTCTCGGCATGGTTCCGACAACCGTCTCCTGCTCCTCTTCTTTCGACACAGGGGCCGGGAAGTAAATCTTGAAAGTAGTCCCCTGACCCGGCTCACTGTGACACTCAATATGTCCGCCGTGTTGCTTCACGATTCCGTGGACCATGGCCAGACCGAGTCCCGTGCCTCCACCTACGCCTTTGGTAGTGAAGAACGGTTCAAAGATTTTCTCCAAAGAGTCCTTGTCAATTCCCGAACCTGTGTCGGTAACGCTCAGGAGGACATGGGGGCCGGGATTGAGGCCCAAATGAGTCTTGACATCTTGAGCGTCAATCGTGACATTAGCTGTTTCGATTACCAGCTTCCCGCCGTGCGGCATGGCGTCACTGGCATTTACCGCCAGGTTCATGAGCACTTGGTCCGTCTGGGTCGGATCGGCGTTGATTCTGTCCAGGTCCTTTTCAAGGCGGAGTTCTATGTCGATCATTTTCGGAATAGTTCTCTCGAGCATCTTCAGTAAGTCAATAATGCGTTGGTTGAGACTCAACGGCTGGAAGGTCATTTCCGTCTTTCTACTGAAGGTGAGCAATCTCTTAACGAGATCGGCGCCTCGGCGGGCCGATTCGTAGATCTTCTTCAGATCGCTCCGACAATGATCAGGGAAGGTCTCCTCACGAAGCATGAGTTCGGAATATCCGAGCGCTACCTGTAAGATGTTGTTGAAATCGTGAGCAACTCCTCCGGCAAGCGTGCCGATCGCCTCCATCTTCTGTGCCTGAGCCAGTTGCGCATACAAAGACCTCCGCTCGGTAACGTCCTCCACCAACTCCATAACCAGTTCCGCCTCGCCACGTTCATTCTTCACAGGGCAGGACACTATTCTGAAGTGCCTTATCCGGTCGCCGGCCGGGACAGCGGTCTCGGTCTCGTGGACCTTCCCGTCTTGAAATGTCAGAACACACGGACAGTAGGAGCATGGCGAAGATCCGGGCGGATCAGGGTACATTTCGTAGCAGCGCTGTCCTTCGCCTTCTTTGACCATGGGGAAAAGAGCTGCAGAGAAAAGATTGGTGGAAACGATTTCCAGGTTGCGATTCATGACGGAAATTCCGATATGGAGATTATCTACAACAGCACGATATCGCTCCTCACTCTCTCTTAGCGACCGGACAAGTCGCTCCCGCGCGGCAAGATTTCTTGCAAGTTTGATATTGCCGTAACTCAGGGTGGCCAGCACGCGACTGAATTTGGAATAGAAGCCCATAGCGCTTTCCACGGTCTCTCTAGTCCATCGTGGCACACGCTTTAGGGCGGACATGTACTCACCCTCATGAAATCCGTATTTTCTTGCCTGATTACGGAACACTTCAAGGTCCGGCTCTTCTCCCTCAAAAAGAAACTGCCCCAAAAACAGGTTCCCAAGATGATCCCCTCCGACGATGATAGGGGTGGCGATGTCCCACATGTTGTTCAAACATTTATATAGCTTGAAGGATCCTTCTTCCACGCCTTGGGAGAGTTCCGTATCACTTGTGATACAGTTCTGACGAGTCTCCGGATGAACTCGGTGAAACTGAGTGCAGATGTCCTGCCACCCCGTTGCGACCAGAACCTTACCCTTCAGATCGACTATGGCCATTCCGATCTTTGTGACATTGTAGAAATCATTCATGAGGGTCTGGACTTGCTCGGTATCCATGACGTCACGAAGTTCAAGGGTTCCGATGTCGCCCTCAGGTGAAAGGATCGATTCAAGCTTAGCCCGAACTCGGCCTTCACTCTCTCGCAAAGCCTCCTCAGCCTTTACTCGGTCGGTGATATCCGAGGCAACACCTACCGTGGCGATGTGACTTCCATCCGGTCCTAGGACCGCCGAAGCAGACACATCTGCCCATACATGCTCTCCGCTCTTTTTCACATAGCGTTTCTGAAAACGGTAGCCCTCCGTTTCTCCACGAACCATCTGCATGTGTTTGACTTCAGAGGTAGCTGTGTCCTCAGGGTGGGTCACGTCGAGGATGGTAAGATTCAGTAATTCCTGTTCCGAGTAACCGAGCATGGCGGCCATACCGCCGTTGACCTGGATGAAGCGCCCTTCGCCGTCGACAACGTCGATACCTACCGCGGCATTGTCAAAGATCGCTCTGTACCGTTCCTCGCTGAGCCTCAACGATTCTTGCGCCCTCTTCCTCTCAGTGATATCGGCAAGGTTCCCCATTATGGCAGGACGTCCGTTGTAGCTAATCAGAGTCGCCAACACTTCGCACCAAATCTCTTCGCCGGTCTTTTTCAACAAATGCAGTTCGTACGAAGCAGGCGTTTGTTCCCCGTTGAGTCGGGCTCTGACTCGTTCCAAGACCATGTCGCGATCAGCCGGGTGAACTGCGTCAATGAAGTTTTTGCCGATCATTTCTTCTTTCGAATAACCCAGCATATCGGCAAGTCGTTCATTAACATAAACCCCGCCCCCATCCTGATGAATAAATATGCCTGTAAGAGAGCTTTCGGTGATCTGCCGATATCGCTCCTCACTTTCTCTAAGGGCTTGCTCAGCTGTCTTCCGTTCTGTTATGTCTTGAGCCGTGCCGAGGACTCGAATCGCGTTTCCTTGTTCATCCCGAATAATCTTCGTTTCGTTGTGAACCCAGATTACTGAACCGTCGGTCCTGACAGCCCGGTAATCACGGGTGAATAGGGTTCCCGTCTCGAGAGCCTGGGCAAGGGCCTCTTCCCATTCTTGGATGTCTTCCGGATGGGTAAGTCGCTTGGCCAGCTCATAGGAAGGCTTTTCCGATCCAGGTTCAAGACCGAAGATCCGATACGTCTCATCGGACCAATAGACTTCATCCGTTGCGGGAATCCAATCCCACGTTCCAATCCCTGCAATACGTTGTGATTCGACCAGCCGACGGTTGGTCTCCCGTAATTGATGCTCCATTTGCATGCGCTCAGTAATATCTTGTAATGATCCATAGAGTCGCCGTGCTCTCCCGTGGGGCCCCATCTCAGCGTGGCCACGGGCTACGCACAACCGCGTTTCTCCATCCATTCGGATGGCCTGCAGATCGATTTCGAATGGCGTTCCAGTGGTTACCGCTTCCGCAACAACCTCCCTGAGCTGCTGCATGTCCTCCGGAGGATAGAGGACGTCGTGATCGGCAAAAGAGGGGGCTCCATCGGACGGGTCGCGTTGGAAGATGCGGAACAGCTCGTCCGACCAGGTGACCTCATCCTTTTCCACATCCCACTCCCAGCTTCCCACGTGAGCGATGCCCTCAGTGCGAGCCAGCATGGCCTGATTACGCCGCAGAGATTCCTCGGCCTTCTTTCGCTCGGTGAGGTTGAGCATCGCTCCGACCATGCGACGAGCACGTCCTTGACCTTCCCGAATGACGTACCCACGGTCCAGGACGTCCGCGTACGTGCCATCGGCTTTCCTGAAGCGATACTCATCCTCCCAATGCGACCGAGAAGGATCTTCGACAGCGACATAAAACCCCTTACTCACTCTCTCACGATCGTCGGGATGTATGCGGTCGGTCCACCACGAGGCGGTCTGCGGCGAACTCACGATGTCTTCCCATCCAAACTGAGCTGTCCCCGACTCATTCCAATATTGAGCGTCGTTGACGACATCCCAGTCCCAAATTACGTCACTCGTCGCCTTGGCAGCCAGACGAAGCCTCTCTGAAGTTTCCTGCAGATGGGCCTCCTCCTTCTTCCGGGCCGTGACATCAGTGTGTGTGCCCACCATTCGCAATGGCTTACCGGTCTCGTCACGGGCAACGACCTGACTGCGAGACTGAATCCAGATGACCTCTCCCGACGGCTTGCGAACCCGGAACTCTACATCGGGTTTTTCTCGTTTGCCCTCAAGATATTCAGCAAGTTTCCTCTGAACTGCAGCATAGTCTTCGGGGAGAACCAGATAATGCCAGTCTCCGACCTTTTCCGATAAACCTTCACGCTCGCAGCCCAGCATCTCGTAGAAGCGTGCACTGCGAAAGACTGCCCCGGTAGTCATGTCCCAGTCCCAGATGGCGTCGTTCGTTGCTTCCATCGCGAGTCGAAACCGCTCCTCACTCTCCCTCAGACTGTCCTGGGACTGCTTCCGCTCCGTTGTGTCAGTCAGTGCTGTTCGGCACCTGCTGCACTGTCCTGTTTCGTCTAGTACTGCCACAGACTCCAGTTGAGCATAGAACTGGGTGCCGTCTTCTCTCACCAGCTTGATTTCGCAGGTCTGCTTGGATTGAGTCTCAAGGACATGCTGAAGATGCAAGTAATAGGCATCCTGGAACGCTTTACAGACAAACCGGGAAAGGGCTCTCTTGATCAATGTCCGTCTGTCTACCCCCAAGAGCCGAACTGCCGTCAGATTGGCTTCAAGAATGAACCCTTTCTCGTTCAGCGTGACATAGCCAACAGGAGCAAAGTCGTAGAGGTCAAGGTACCTGTCCTTCAATTCTTCCAGCTTGACCTGAGCCTGGCGCAGATCCTCATTCTGCATCTCAAGTTCAATCTGGTGGACCCTCAGCTCATGGACCAGCCGTTGGACTTCCTCCGGAGAGAGCGAGGAAATGCCTTCCGAATCCGATGATTGCGGAGTCAAGGCTTCCTCCGCACGCTGCCTCAGAACGGCGATAATCTCCTTGGAATCTTTCTCTTGTGTCATCTCCTGCTCCAATCAACTCAAGGTGTCGGGTTTTTCGGATCCACCGGATGAAGTAATCACGAAAATGCCCCATCATGCCACGTCAGGTTGCTCACGCCCGCCGATCAGCATCGTGGAGAGCCCGATCTTAAGGTTTGTCGTCTGCGCTCATGTCTCGCACCATGCTGACTATGCCCACATTCGTGCCGCCATGGTCCTTCAACAGAGAGACCGTGTGGCGGGTCGGAAACAGCTCTCCGGTCTTTCTCTTCCCACTAAAATCGAACTCCGCGGTGTCTCCTTTGTCAAAGGCTTCCTTGAGTTTTTCTCCGAATTCCACGTAGTGTTCATGATCCACATGGAGAATCTCGGTGGATTTTCCGGCAAGTTCTTCCCTCTTGTAGCCGAACATCCTCTCGGCAGCGGGATTGATTTCTTCCAGAATGCGAGTGGGGGTAACCACAAGAACGGCTTCATCCAAAATCTGGAACAGGCCATGGAACCATATCGCCGATTTTCTCAACTCATCACCGCGTTCTGCTACCTGATGTTGAAGCTCATCGTGTGCCTTTTGCAGCTTTTCCTGCATCTCCCTCCGCTCCGTGATGTCCACGAAGGTAATCA
>JAVHLK010000094.1 GCA_031082285.1 Desulfomonilaceae bacterium | reverse complement strand
TCTGGAGAGAGCGAATCAAAATGTTTTCTCACCAAATGCTGAACGACCAGAAGTTCCAATTCGGTTTCGTCGGTCACCTCAGCAGGATAGTCCTTCAGACCCACCTTGGTGGCCACGTCCATGACTATTTCGTCATAGTGGACCCCTTCTCCGGATCGGAAGACCCACGTTGCGATTGTGCTTGAGCCGTCACGACGAATCTCAGTAACGAGGTCCGGTACGTTGTCCACACCATGTCTCTCATACAGCTCGGTCAATTCATCGGCACGAACCTTACCCAGGAGACTCGACAACCGCTCCGTTGATTCCGGTGTACTCTCCATACTCCCCTCCTGTAGCGAAAACCAAGTGTCATACTGCGTTGAATTTCCGCCCTTCCCCTCCGCCGCTCACCCCTGCGGAACATAAGTCCGACATCATTCCCGACTTCCCCGGACACAATGTCTCAACTCCCGTGCCAGGCTCCCAGGCGAATCCGAAACGACCCGCCCAAAGGACCCGAGAGTCTAACCACTTGAGATCGGTGAGAACTTGCGTTGCCACACGGGTACCGCGGTCCTTGCTTCCTCCGGTTGAGCACCAGTCTCTCCGACATGAGAATACCTTTCCCCCACCGCCTTTTCCGCGAGATACGTGCCCAGCTTCCAGGCTCCCCAAAACGCGAGCCCGGCCGCGGCTGCGCCCAAGAGAACCCTGACCGACCCGAGCGTGATTCTGAACATCTGATCTCCCTCCGTGCTGCAGCCGGTGCTGCAAAGGGCTCGGTGCGGCTCTCACACCAAGCAGTTTTCACAGATCAACACTCCCACCTTCCCCGCTCGACGCCTTCTTGTCAAGGTAAGACAGCACCAGCCCCGCGACGGCCACGTCATCCAGCCAACCGGCGAATGGAATGAAATCGGGCACCGCGTCAATGGGAGAGATGAGGTACAGCAGCGCGGCCACGATGAGTATGATGTCCGCGGTCGAGCCTCTGCCCGACACAAGGTAATCCTTGAGGCGCCGTGCTTTCGCCGTCAGGTCCGAGTTACGAACCTTGGCGATCCAGCCGGGCAAATCCTCCAACACTTGCGACTGTACCGTCGGGTCCTGAGCTGCTCTTAGCCATTTTGACTCCATGAACTCTCTCTGCTCCATGTTCATCTCCTTTCATACTCCGCAGCCGTTGAGGAGGGGTAAGCACAGGGCCTACCCCTACGGGACCGATGTCAATTCCCTTTCGTGCGTGGTGCATTGCGTGGGCTGAAGTCGGTCCTCCCCCCCTTTTTTCTCCCCCCAGCGTATCAGGTTGGTTTGTCATCCAAGGTCATTCCGAGAAAAGAATCGCCTCGGGCTTGCGAAAACCTTCAACAGGTGTGTTCGCTCTTGCGCCTTCTTGCCTTCCGGCCCGCCGGCTCGGGAGAATTCCGATCGGCGCAGAGCAACCACAAATGCACACGCACCGCGTTAACGGAAAAGACCATCTCTTTGTTCTTTGCATGGGGCTGTGATTATTTGCTCTTGGTTCCCAGCGAGCACCCCCTACGGCAAGGCCCGGAAACTTGACTTAATGCACCTCTCATGCTTTCCAACTAACGCCATAAACGCAACCAAATCGACCAAAGAAGATCTCGTTGTGGTATAATGATTCCGCGTGCGCGCTCGTGTACACGTTTGCGATGGTTGAGGAGACCGACATGCGGCTTGACGAGTTTGTCGTGGATGAAATCGTCCGCAGGATACTTTCCGTCGCAAAACCGGACAAAATCATCCTTTTCGGCTCCGCGGCCTCGGGGCGGATGACTCGCGACAGCGACATCGATCTGCTGATCATCGAGGCCGAACCCGGCGACTCTCGTAAGAAAAGCGTCCGTCTACGTCAGTCGCTTGGGGACCTTGGCTATCCGATCGACGTACTTGTGATATCCACCGAATGGTTCGAGGAGAGCAAGGACGTGATAGGCGGCATAGCCTACCCGGCCAACAAGTACGGTAGGGTGATCTATGAGGCCGCCTGAGGAAGTCAAGAAGATACTTGTAAACCAGTGGCTGGATAAGGCCGAGCAGGACATGAAAGCCGGTGAAGCGCTGCTCGGAGCGGAATCCCCACTGTTGTATCCTGCGTGTTTTCACGGCCGGCAGGCCGCCGAGAAATACCTGAAGGCCCTTCTCACTTGGCATCAGATAGAATTTCCGAAAACACACGCCATCGAACATCTTCTTGGACTCTTGAGACGAGTGGATACGGAAACAGCATCGGCACTCGGCGAGGCCGCTGAACTCACCCCCTATGGCGTGGATATCCGTTATCCTGGGGATCAGATGGAGCCTGATTATCCAGAAAGCCGCAGAGCCCTGGAACTGGCCCGAAGAGTCCGTGACGAGGTCTTGAGCATGTTATCCGTTCAGTAAGCAAGAGGACTCAAGGAAAAGATCAACTTGCACCGAGATATGGACGTGGCCGTCGAGAAGTTCAGACACTATTGGTTCAGCCGCGGGGGCTGAGCCGATCATTGAGACGATAAATGATGCAGGAAGTGCCGGTTCATTGCTCCCGATATAGGTACTGCTTCTTTCCCTCTCTCCTCCTCTTCCACTTCCACTTCCTATTCCTGTTCCCGCTCCCCGCTTTGTCGTGTCGGGGCAGGCTTGACACGATGGGAGACTTGGCTTATCTTTGAGCAAGTTAGTAAGGGACCTCGATTCGCGCGCGAACCTTGAGCTTCTTAACAGTGAAGGACCGGGCAGAGATTTGAAAAACAAAGTGGCTGCATTTGTGATGATGATGGTCTACTTGGCGTCCTTTGGGGTCTCGGTTGACGCGGGTCACTGTTGTTCTCACGACTCTTATGCGGCTTTCACGGAACATGATCACGAGCACGACACTTCGGTTGAGCATCACCTGGGTTCAGACCATTCTTCATCCGGGTCTTGGAATCCCCAGGAGCCGGCTCTGGACAACGCTCATTGCTGCGGGACAGGCCGGCACATAGAAGGCTCTCGGCAGAGACAAGGGCCTTTAGTGGTGAGATCGGCCAATGAGTTTAGCCGTTTCTCAGTTTCCTCTGCCGGCTATGAACAAGCCGAGGAGTCGGGCGATTGGTTATCGGCGGTCGGTTCATGCAGGGGACCGGCAAGGAATTCCCATCCGCCCCCGAGCAGCACTTCATTCACATCCCTCCTCACAGTCTTCCTACTGATCTAGACCTAACCTCCCCGTTAATTGGGTTAGGCCGACGGATATCGGCGCGTCTTGATGCGTTGAATGTCCGGCTATCCGCTGTTACTCCATAACCCAAGAAATCGGAACCTGAGACGAGTCCATAGGCTGCTTGCGAAGAGCACGCCTTCCCGTAATCACTCATGGCCGGGGAACTCGATGTTCCCCAGGATTCGGGGTTTGGCGCTCGTGCAAACATTCAAGGGATATCAATAACTAAGACAAGAGGAAGGCGTCCATGAAGAAGATCGTTGTGGTAATGGCAGTCTGTTCATTCCTGGCCGGCTATGCTTTGCCTGCATTTGCGGGTGGAGCGGGATGGCACAGTTCTCAAAGACGTATGAGGACGGCTCATGACGGATGGCTGAAACAGGAGGCCCAATTGTGGAAGAAGTTCGATGCTGCGATGGCGGAGGCGAAAGCCCGCACGAATGGCCACGAGAAGAAGGAGCCACAACCGGGGGCAGGGGCCGGCAAGAAGTAGCCGGGGTAGAGTCCTAGGTGCTCAGGTCTTGCGGTTGCCGTAAAGATCCGTAACTTAAGGTGCCGGCGTACCCAAAAGTTGGAAACCAATGGACACAAGTCACATTCGTTTCATGTAGGTTTGGCGTGTTTCTGCCGCCCATGATTGAGAGATACGACTTGTTTCCCTGAACCAAGATACTGGTGCGAGATAGAACCATGGGTAAAAGAGAATTTATTGTTACTTGCGTCATAGTCATACTGGGAGCCTTAGCTGCCGTCCTCATGGGCATGACGGAAAAGAAGCCCGTAGTGTCCTTTCAAGCCCATGGGCATGGGCACGGGGAGGAGCATGGACACGACCATTCCCACGACCTTGGTCCAAATGGAGGCAAGGTCCTGAAGGACGGTCCATTCGAAGTGGAGCTACTGATTTTCGAAAAGGGCACAGAGCCCCATTTCAGGGCGTACGTGTCGAACGATGGGAAACCCGTTGATTTGAAGGAGGTGACTCTCTCAGTAGAATTGGAGCGTCTGGGAGACAGGGTCACGGTATTTGATTTTACGCCTGGAGCGGACTATCTTTTCTGTATCGCGCCCGTCGAAGAGCCACATTCGTTTTTCGTTAAGGCCTTGGCGGAGTGGCGAGGCCAGGAATTCGACTGGCAGTACACTCAATACGAAGCCCGACTCACTTTGCCCCCAGCACTGGCGAAAAGCATAGGGATTGAATCCAGCGCAGCCGGACCAGGCACAATCAAATCTACCCTGGATCTGCCGGGCGAGATAGCCCTAAATGCCGACCGGGTTTCCCACGTGGTTCCCCGTGTACCCGGTGTCGTGTCCGAGTCACGCAAGAATCTCGGTGATCCTATCCGCAAGGGAGAAGTCCTCGCAATCATCGACAGTAGAGAATTGGGTGAGGCAAAAAGCAACTATCTGGTTGCCTTAGAAAGAGAGAAATTGGCCAGGTACAACTTCGAGAGATCGGAAACTCTGTGGAAAAAGCAGATCATTCCCGAGAAGGAGTTCCTTACTGCCCAGAAGTCGTTCCTCGAAGAGAAGATCCAATACGCAGCCGCGGGTCGCAAACTCAAGACGCTCGGTCTGTCGGACAAGGAGATCGTAAGCCTCGCCGACGGTTCGCTCGCCGATTTGACTCGCTTTGAGATCCGGGCGGCATTGGACGGGGTCGTGGTGAGGAAACATTTGTCACCTGGAGAATGGGTTAAGGAAGACGCAGAGATATTCACTGTAGCGGATCTTTCGGATGTTTGGGTGGATATAACAGTGTACCCACAGGATCTGCGGTTCGTCGGTATCGGCCAGAAGGCACTTGTGATGGCTGATGCCTCTGGTCTTCAGTCCGAGGGAACCGTGTCCTACGTCGGTCCGTTGGTCGGAGAAGAAAGCCGAACCGCCAAGGCCCGCGTCGTGATACCGAATCCGAAAGGGATGTGGCGGCCCGGGATCTTCGTCAAGGTCCGACTCACACACGAAGAGCGTGCTGTACCGGTCGTAGTCCGCAACGAGGCCATTCAGCGGTATCGAGATTGGACGGTTGTCTTCGTAAATTACGGCGACGAGTATGAAGTTCGGCCGGTCGAACTGGGACTCAGTGATGGAGAATTCACCGACGTGCGGAAAGGACTGTCCCCTGGGGAGCCCTACGTCGACAAGAAAAGCTTCATTCTCAAAGCCGAGCTTGAAAAATCCGGCATCGCGCACGAACACTAGGAAACAAAATGATCGCAAAAATCCTTTTTTTCTCGATACGGCAGCGACGGATAATGATTGGACTAACCCTCCTCATGGCGACCATCGGTATGTACAATCTGGCGAGAATTAATATCGACGCGGTGCCGGACATAACCAACGTCCAGGTTCAGGTAAGTGCTTTAGGCCCGGGCCTTTCAGCCCTGGAAATGGAACAGAGGATCACGTATCCCATTGAAACCGGTTTGGCCGGTTTGCCGGGACTGGTGAACACACGGTCAATTTCCCAGTACGGAGTTACGCTCGTAACGGCCATATTTGAGGACAGTACCGACGTGTACTTCGCCAGACAATTGGTCAGTGAGCGATTGCAAGAGATCAAAGGAAAGCTGCCTCCCGGGATCGAGCCGAGTATGGGACCTATTTCAACCGGCCTCGGTGAGATCTTTATGTGGACCGTGGAAGCTCTGCCGGAAGCAAAAAAGCCCGATGGCAGCGCCTACACACTGATGGATCTGCGGACGATCCAAGACTGGACAATTCGCCCTCAGATGAGGAACACCCCCGGAGTGACTGAAATAAACACTATAGGAGGATATGAAAAGCAATTTCACGTCACCCCCGATCCACTCAAACTCATATCCTACGGGCTGACATTCAATGACGTGACATCGGCACTTCAAGCCAACAACGCGAATGTCGGCGCAGGATATATTGAGCAAAACGGCGCTTACAATGTGGTCCGTGCCCCCGGCCAAGTGATGGACTTGGACGACCTTCGCAATATTATCGTGAAGAACGTCCGTGGAATTCCAGTTCTTGTCAAAGACGTTGCGACCGTGCAGTTGGGAAAAGAATTACGAACCGGCGCGGCCACGAAGGATGGCAAGGAGACGGTCTTGGGGACCGTTTTTATGCTTATGGGAGAAAATAGCCGTGTGGTGTCACAGAGAGCGGTGCAAAAGCTGAAAGAGATCAATCGGTCACTTCCTGAAGGTGTTGTGGCCAAACCTGTCTACGATCGCACCGCCCTTGTCGACAGAACGATAAACACGGTAAGCAAGAGCTTGACTGAGGGGGCTCTCCTGGTCATCGTAGTACTCTTTCTCTTCTTGGGGAATATTCGAGCTGCTTTCATAACGGCGCTGGTAATCCCTCTCTCAATGCTCTTCGCCGCCACCGGCATGGCATGGAACAAACTGAGCGCCAATCTCATGAGCCTGGGAGCGATCGATTTCGGTATCATCGTGGACGGTGCCGTGGTCATAGTGGAGAATTGCGCCCGCAAAATCAGCGAAGCCCAGCGGAACTTTGGCCGAGCCTTGACTGAGGAAGAGCGTATAGATGTTATTTGGGAAGCGTCTCAAGAAGTGCGCAAGCCTATGCTCTTTGGGGAACTCATCATCATTATCGTCTATTTTCCCATTCTTGCCATGAGCGGTGTGGAAGGCAAAATGTTCACGCCCATGGCATTGACGGTCCTTCTGGCTCTCACAGGTGCACTTGTCTTGTCCTTTACCTTCGTTCCCTCGGCAGTGGCCGTATTTCTTTCTCGCGGGGTCTCTCACAAGGAGAATTTCATTACGCGAGGAACCAAGTCGTTGTATGAACCCATTTTGAATTTTGCCATAAGATACAAGGCCGCCGTAGTGGTGGCCGCGATGATGGCGGTGGCGGTAAGCGCAATCGCCGCTACTCGAATGGGGAGAGAGTTTATCCCGACCCTTGATGAAGGGGATGTGGCAATACATAGCTCCCGAATTCCCGATATGGGACTCTCCCAATCACTGGAACTCCAGCGGATCATTGAAAAGCGGGTGCTGGAAACCTTCCCCCAAGTCGAGACCGTGTTCGGCAAAGTGGGAACCGCAGAGATAGCCACTGAGCCTCATCCTCCAGGTATAGGGGAAACAACCATTATCCTCAAACCGAGAAGTAAGTGGCCCGATCCCTATCTCCCTAAAGCTGCCTTGGTGAATCAGATTGAAGACGAGGTGAACAAGATTCCCGGCAGTAATTCCGAATTCAGCCAGCCGATACGAATGCGTTTCAATCACCTCTTGGCGGGAGTCTTTAGCGACGTTGCCGTCAAAGTGTTCGGTGATGACATGGGCGTCATGCTGGCCACGGCGGAGGAGATCGCCTCGGTAATCAGTCGGATTCCGGGAAACACCCACGTGAAAGTGGAGCAAGTATCCGGGTTACCCATGATGACCGTTCGATTAAAGCGTGGAGAAATGGCGCGTTACGGTCTCAATGTGGCAGATATCCAAGAAATCGTTGAGATAGCCGTAGGAGGCAAATCAGCAGGATTGGTGTTTGACGGAGATCGCCGGTTCGATATCGTCGTACGTCTGCCTGAGGATCTTCGAGAAAAAACCGAGGCTTTGAAACGACTTCCTATTCCACTTCCCAGACAAGAGATCCATGATCGTGCAGTTGTCGCACTCGCATCCGAAACAGGTCAAAATCACTCACGACATTTTGTAAACCTTGAGTCGGTAGCCGATCTCGGGATTGTCATGGGTCCCAATCAGATAAGCAGAGAAGACGGAAAGCGACGAATTGTCGTTACCACGAACGTGAGAGATAGGGATTTGGGATCATTCATCGCAGAAGCCCAAAAAGCCGTTCTGGAGAATGTGCGGGTACCGCCGAGCTATTGGATAACTTGGGGTGGTGAGTTTGAGCAGCTCATTTCAGCTGCCAAGCGCCTTCAGATCGTCGTGCCGTTGGCACTCTTTCTCATACTGGCCTTGTTGTTCGCAGCTCTTGATTCGTTGAAGTACGCTCTGATGGTTTTCACCGGGGTTCCTCTTGCTCTCACGGGAGGTGTCGCAGCGCTGTGGCTTCGAGACATTCCTCTGTCGATCTCCGCGGCAGTCGGATTCATTGCTCTCTCGGGAGTAGCCGTGTTAAATGGACTGGTCATGATCACCTTCATCAACAAGCTGAGAGAGGAAGGCAATCCTCTGCAGGAGGCGATTGTGCAGGGCGCTGTCACCCGCTTGAGGCCGGTTCTTATGACGGCTCTCGTCGCCTCTCTTGGATTCCTGCCCATGGCAATCGCTACCGGAACCGGAGCGGAGGTCCAGAAACCGCTTGCGACGGTTGTAGTTGGTGGACTGATGTCCAGTACACTCCTGACTCTTATGGTCCTGCCCGCCCTGTATTCGCTCATCGAAGGGAGAATGCGAGGCCGCGAGGTCAGGTGCGGGGTCCCGGGAGATGGAAGCGGCCGGCAACCCTCTTGCCAATAAATTCATCGGCGACCTCGGCGTCAAGCCTTGCCGATGGCGCGTCTTGTGGGCGCAACCATATAAATGCTTGGGAGGTATAAATGAAGAGATTGGCCCTAATGTTCATTCTGGTGATTTGCCTCGTATCGGTGCCGTTCACCGCAACGCCTCATGGAGATGGGAAGCCGCAAAAGGGCAAACGAGTCTTCTGTTGCTACGGCAAGGGCAAATGCGACAACTTGCACACCAAGGCGGATTGCGAAAAGGAAGGGGGGAAAGTGGTCACGAGCTGCAAGGAATGCAAATAAGACAGCGGCTCTAAAGAAGATTCGATAAAGACTCTCCGAGGAAGCGCCTCAGCTACCAAGGTTCCGACGCTTCCTCGGGGATACAATTCGCCCTCTCCCACACGATGATCCAGGCCTCATTGCCTCGAATGCTCCTAGTTTCTCTTCCCGTGAAGTCATTCGTGGCTTCGGGGTTCGCCGCCTCCGTATATTCGGTTCGTACGCCCGAGGTGAACACAGTTAAGCCGGCGATGTGGACTTGATCTCCTATCTCGAGAGCGTGTTCGGACGAAGTATGAATTCCGTCTTCGCGGCGGCTGAAAGAAATGGCTCCGAGTCACGCCAGGTGTTGGTATTCGGGGTAATACATGAGTGAGTTCACGAAGGCCGCCACATCTTCGGGTTTCTCGCGGCCCGCCAAGCCTCGTCGGTAGGCAACCTCCGCCACTTCGATCGCGATGGCCTTGGAAACCTCACGGATTCTGGGGAGCGGCGGGTAGACACGCCCCTGGGAAAGATCTGCATAGGACACGTGCTTTGCCAGAGTACGGGCGGCGGCCAGGAACATCTCGTCAGTAACCCGTGCGGCACACGATGCGATGACGCCCAGGCCCACGCCGGGAAAAATGTACACGTTATTTCCCTGAGCAGGCACAAGGGTCCGATCATGGAGCGTGACGGGATCGAAAGGACTGCCCCCGGCAAAAATCGCTCGACCGTCCGTCCACGTGTACGCCTCCCGTGCCGTGCACTCGCTCTTGGACGTAGGATTGGAAAGCGCGAACACAATGGGTCTTTCATTGAGGCGGGCCATGGTTTCCAACACCTCTCGCGAGAACATGTGAGGTTTGCCGGAGACCCCGATGATTGCGGTGGGTCCGACGGCTTCCACACATGCGGAAAATCCTTCTATGAACCGGTGATCGTGCGCATAGCGCGCCTTATGCTCGCTGAGATCGGAACGTTCTTTCACCACGAGGCCTTTGGAATCCACGAACCAGCAGCGTTGCCTCGCCTCATGCTCGGCAAGCCCCTCGTTCACCATTGCCGTGACCATCAGATCACCGGTGCCAAGGCCGGCCTCGCCCGCGCCGAGAAAGAGAAACTTTTGGTCTCTGAGCCCTTCCCTCTTGATGTGTACGGCGGAATAGACTCCTGCCAGCGCCACGGCAGCCGTACCCTGGATATCATCATTGAAGCAGCACACCTCATCTTGATATTTCCGCAAGAGACGAAATGCATTGTGGTTGGCAAAATCCTCAAATTGAATGAGCGCGTGAGGAAACACCTCCTGCACCGCGGAAACGAACTCGTCCATCAACCGGTCGTACGGCTCCCCGCGCAGACGGCGCTGCTTGAGGCCTATATAGAGCGGGTCATCGAGCAAAGCCTCGTTTTCCGTGCCCACGTCTATGGTCACCGGAAGTGCTTGAAATGGGTGTATCCCTCCGCATGCGGTGTAAAGGGCGAGTTTCCCCGCGGGAATTCCCATGCCGTCCGCCCCGACGTCTCCAAGACCGAGGATGCGCTCCCCATCCGTGACCACAATGATGCGAATGTCCTGGATCCGGGCGTTGCGAAGAAGCTGAGCTACCCTACCCTTGTCCTTTGCCGAAACGAAAATGCCGTGCGGTCGACGAAGAATATAGCTGTACTCCAAGCATGCCTCTCCTACCGTGGGGGTATACACGATAGGCATCAGTTCTTCCAGGTTCTCCAGGAGGAGTCTGTAGAACAGGGTCATGTTGCGGTCCTGGAGGCCCGCGAGAAAGATGTACTTGTCCAGGTTGTTGGGCTTTCTCCTCAAGTTTCCCAGAGATCTGTCGAGCTGTTCTTCGATGCGATGGACGCGCGGCGGCAACAGACCTTCGATCCCCAAAGCCTCCCGCTCTTTTTCCGTGAAGGCCGAGCCTTTGTTAAACGCAGGGTCTCGCAGTAATGCAACGCCCAAAGGGAGTCGTATCCTAAGATCCTTTTTGTCTCTTTTCCGGTCCATCGGGTACGTGACGCCTCCGAATACCATTGTCCGACCGGTTCGCATGAGTGTACGGCGGCCGGAACGGAATGCCAAATCCCCGGGCACCGGCACCTCGCCGTACGACATGCGTACCGGCCTTGCCGTGTCCCCGCGGTTGCCATTGAGATCAAGTGTAACAGACAGCAGGTACCCGATGCAATTCGGGTATGAAGAAAGCAGGGGAGAAGACTTTCATAAATGGGTGTGCCGTCGCCGACGCGATGGTCGCGGGCAGATCCTCAATCAAAGAAGGGCTCAGTCAGTTTTCATCGGGATTATCTTGTGGAAGAGCCCCGCTTGTTAATTTGCCTTCTTGCCCCTTTACAATCCTCCTCACCGTGGGGTAACAGTGGCACGGAATTCGCCGACAAGTCCACAGGTTCCGATTCTCGGCATAATCTCCGCGTGTGCCCGGCGATAAGGTCGATCCGTATCGGAGTTCGAACGTAATATCATCCGAGGGGCAGATGGCCGGCAGTATGGCACCACTGACCGATGAAGAGCTGATCGGCATGTTGGCCGAGGGCGATGAGAACGCCCTGCGGATTCTCGTGGAGCGCTATTCCGCGTCAATCTATCGGTTCTCGGTTCGATATACCGGTGACGAGTCGCTCGCCGAGGACGTGGCGCAAGAAGTCTTCTTTCGTCTGTTTCTTCACGCCAAGAAATTCACTTCCGGAAGATCGTTCAGAACGTGGTTGTTTACCATCGTTCGGAATGTGGGCATCGACCTCGCCAGACCCTATTCGCATCGCAAGTCGTTCTCCGTCCGGCTCGGAAAAGACTCGGTTGGGGAGGACTTTGCGCCGGAATCGATCGCCAACGGCTCTCCGACCCAGGAAGAGCGAATGACGGCTCAAGAGAGGCAACGGATGGTGATCGAGATGCTTCAAGACCTTCCGGAAAAGCAACGTGCCGCGATCGTCCTGAAATACTACGAAGACATGTCTACCAAAGAGATCGCAGAGGTGCTTGGCAAGTCCGTCTCCTCTGTTGAGGCCCTCCTCGCGCGCGGCAAGCGGAACCTGGCAAAATCGCTGAAGCTGTGATTTTTTTTGAGAGATCCGCATGGTTTTGCGGAGTACGTCCGTATAGAGGGTAGGAGGCCCGAAGGATGCGCTGTCAAAAATGGGCAGTCGAAATCTCAAAGCTGCTTGAAGGCGAGTTGAGCGCTGAGCGAGAAGCCGAGCTTCGCCGGCATCTCGAAAGCTGCCGTCATTGCCAAAGTCTGGAAGCGAGATTCAGAGCAGTCAGCGATTTGCTGAATAGCCCTCCCGAACTTCCCGTACCCGACTTCTTCGCCCAGAGAATCACTGCATCCGTCTCCGAGAGGATGCGGCACCATTCCGGAAGCAGGTTTGCACGCGCGACCGGTGTTCTTAGGTACCGCTTCCGTGTCGCCGTCATGGCGGTCACGCTGATGGTCGGACTTCTCATCGGCGGATTGGCGGGCCGCGATATCGCAACCTTGGCTCAAGTGGGTCCGGCTCGGCCGTCGTACGATCTGCTCGTGCTCGGAGAGTTTTCGGCCCAAAGCGGTCCCGTGGACTACGGCCTGATTTGGCACGACCACGGGGAAGGAGGTTCGCCGTGAACAGGTCGGTCCTGATCGTACTCCTCGTATTCTCCCTGGCCGTCAATGCCGCGACTGCAGGAAGTCTCATCTTCTTTTGGGCGACCGCGAAGGCGAGCCCCGGCGAGATATCGGTCGGCCGGAAGCCCATGAAGCAGTTCCTGGAGGAAGATCTGGGGCTTACGCCGGGTCAACTGTCCGAAGTTCTGGGGATTATCGATGAGAAGAAACCGGAAATCATTGAGATGAAACGTCGGTTCGATCTGACCCGGGACGAGATGAGGGCACTCATTGCCGCGGATCGGGTCGATCGTGGGGCCGTCATGGAGAAGGTCCAAGAAATCAACAGCCTTCACGGTCGGATTCGGACGATAACCGTCGGCACCGTCGCACGAATCGCGGAAACCCTGCCCCCGAATGCCGGCAATACGTTTGCACGATACATTCACGACTGCGGACCCGGCACCGGCGCATGCGCGCCCGGCAAGGGCAAGGGGCCTTACGGCGACGTGAAGCCCGGTCGCGGAGCAAATTCTCGCGACTCACTGTAAGTCGCATTGTGGTGAGAGGCACAACCATGAAGCGTGGGACCGTCATAGTCCTATTTCTCGTACTCGCAGCTGCGGTGCTTTTGATGGGGCTGTACTCGTACAGCGCTCTGTTTCCGCCCAAGTCCGACAAAGAGTTCGACACGGTGAAGGTGACGAGACGCGATCTTGGAGCAACGGTTCAGGCCACCGGCATCGTCAAGGCCGTGGTGGGTGCGGAGGTCAAGGTGGGATCGAGAGTTCCGGGAAAGGTCGTCGAATTGCCCGTCAATGTGGGGCAGAAGGTGACCAAGGGTCAAGTCATTGCAAGGATCGAGCAGGAAGATCTCGAAGCAAAGGTCAAGCTCAGGGAGGCGGCCCTTGCCGAGGCAGAGGCTGAAAAGGAGCGTCTGAGAAAAGACCTTGATCGCGACAGCAACCTGGCCGGCAAGGACTCGATTTCAGCACAGCGGTTCGATACCACCCTCGCGCAATATCATGTTGCAAAGGCCAGAGTGGACAAGGCCGAAGCGGAACTGGTCATCGCAAAGACCGAACTCTCCTACGCCACCCTCACGGCCCCCATTGACGGTACGGTTGCATCGGTCAACACCATACAGGGAGAAACGGTCACCACGGGGTTGAATGCCCCCACTTTCATGAAAATCATAGACTTGAGCCGCCTGGAAGTGTGGGCATATGTTGACGAGAACGACATCGGTAATGTCCGTACCGGGCAGGAAGCGATCTTCACCGTGGCATCCTATCCGGGGGAGGAATTCAAAGGGAAGGTCACGTCGATTTACCCTTCGGCCACAATCCAGGACAACGTCGTGTACTACATCACCACGGTCGACGTGGACAACCGGGATGAGAAGTTGAGGCCCGACATGACCACGGACGTGCTGATTTACCTGGATCAACGAAAAGGGGTCCTGTGTGTGCCTAACAAAGCACTGCGCCGGGAAGGGGGTCGGAGGTTGGTCTATTGCCTGGACAACGCTGCGATCCACACACGCGAGGTGAAGACCGGTTGGCGGAATACCTCTCACACGGAAATTCTCGAAGGTCTCACGGAAAGAGACCTGGTAGTTATCGGCGAAGTTCCCGAGAACATGATACGTCGAGGAGATGATTGATGATCGAAGTCAACGAGCTGTCAAAAGTGTACGTGAAGAATAACGAGGAAGTAATCGTACTGAAAGACATTTGTTTGAGGATCGACGAAGGGGAATTCGTCTCTGTCATGGCTCCGTCAGGCATGGGGAAAAGCACGCTCTTGAACATTCTGGGGTGCCTGGATAAGCCCACGGGGGGCACGTACACCTTGGACGGGGTCTCCGTGGAGGGAATGGATGACGACGAACTGTCTCGTACGAGAAACAAGAAGATCGGGTTCGTCTTCCAGTCCTTTCACCTTCTGCCCAGAATGAAGGCATGGGAAAACGTGACACTCCCTCTCATCTACAGTGATACGGATTCCAACATGAAGGAAAAGGCCGGCGCGGCTTTGAACGAGGTCGGTTTGGGGGATCGAGTGGAGCATCTCCCCCGGGAACTGTCGGGCGGCCAACAACAGCGGGTCGCCATCGCGAGGGCCTTGATCAACGACCCGCGGATCATCTTTGCCGACGAACCCACCGGAAACCTGGATTCGGCATCGGGCACGGAGGTGATGAGGATCTTCAAAGAACTCCATCGTAAGGGCCGAACGCTCGTGCTCGTCACCCATGACATGGAAACGGCCCTTCAGTCGGATCGGATCATTGAGATGAGAGACGGAGGAATTGTTGCGGATCGAACCGTCGAAGCGCCCACGGAGGTGACGAAATGAGACTGCTCGGCATGGGGAAACAGGCCGTCGCGGCTTTGGCCGACAACAAGAGCCGAACATTCCTGATGATGCTCGGGATCGTCATAGGCGTTGCCACCCTCACCATAATCACCTCGTCGGTCCTTGGCGCCAGGGCAAAGGTCATGAAGAACGTCGGCAAGTTCGGGTTCGACCAGATCGCGGTCTTTGCCGGATCCGGAAAAAAACTCGGTGTGTTCCGATCATTGGACGTCACCACGCTGACCCTGGAAGACGCCGAGGCCATGGAAGCTGAAATCGGGAACATAAGGGAGGTCACTCCGCAAATCAATCGAAGAAACGTACCGGTCAAACACGGAAACCTCAGTTCGTACGCCACCCTGGTCTGTGCCAATCCCAACTGGTCCTCGGTATGGCAAACCCGCGCGGCACGGGGAAGATTCATCTCCGACGAGGACGTTTCTCGCCTCGCGAGGGTCGCGGTCATAGGGGAGACCATGGTCGAAGACCTTTTTGCAGGGCGGGACCCCGTGGGAGAACAGATACTCATCAACAACCTGCCGTTCAAGGTAATAGGAATCCTTGAGAAAAGAGGAACCTCTCCCGCGGGTGTGGACATGGACGGACGAATCCTCATTCCCTTGAGTACCGGACAGAAGAGGGTTTTCAACATCGATCACCTGGGCATGATCAAGGTTGCTCTGAAGGATCCCGCAAAGATGGACGCAACGGTCGGCGACGTGGCCGCGCTCCTCAGAGAAAGACACCGTATTCAGGCAGGCACGGAGGACGATTTCACCATCGTAACCCCGACACAGGCCATGACGATGGCCTCCAAGATCTCGTCATCATTTACTCTGTTCCTGGTGCTCGTATCTGCGGTTTCATTGATCGTGGGAGCCATTGTCATCGCAAACATCATGTTCATCGGAGTGAACGAAAGAAGAGCGGAGATCGGTATACGAAGGGCTGTCGGCGCCAAAAAGCAGGATATCCTGATTCAATTTCTCATCGAATCCCTCATGGTTGCGGTGGGCGGCGGCATCATCGGAGTCGTAACGGGCCTCTTGGGACTCAAGGGTCTGTCGTTCTTCATGAAATTCCCGTCGGCACTCATGTGGCAGCCGATTGTCTTGGCGCTTTTTTGCGCAATCCTGGTGGGGCTCCTTGCAGGCATCCAACCCGCCAGGAAAGCCGCGGGAATGAACCCCGTCGAGGCGTTGAAGTAGCCGGCCGGTCACGGAGTTCCGCCGTATGAAGCCCTTTCGAGGCTCACGCATCGCGATAAAGTCCCTTACCGCTCACCGCCTCAGAGTCATCTTGGCACTGTTGGCAGTCTCGATCGGCGTGGCCGCGGTCATTATTATGGTCGGCATCGGCAAGGGGGCGGAACGAGCAGTCATGGAACAGATTCAGGGCATGGGATCGAACCTCCTGATCGTCAGCGCAGGTCCGTCCCGAGCTCTCATGGGCAAAGAAGGCACGCTGTCCATCGTGACGAATCTCACTCTTAAGGACGCCGTAGCCATTGAACAGGAGTGCGACGCGGTGAAACGGGCGGCCCCGGTACACTGGAAGAAACTTCCGGTCAAGTACGAGAACGTCTCGTACACCACGAAGATTGTCGGCACCCTTCCCCTGTTTCGCATGGTTCGAAACCACTCGATTCGGTCCGGCTCGTTTTTCGGTGAGGACGAGAACAAGTCGATGGCGCGGGTTGCGGTCGTCGGCCCCGCGGTGGTTCAAAGTCTGTTTTCCGGGCGGGACCCCGTCGGTGAGTCCATGAGAATCGGAAGGGTATCCTTCCGCGTGATTGGGGTTACCGGCTCCAAGGGAGAAATTCAGGGCGAAGACGAAGACGATCAAATATTCATACCGTTGCGCACCGCCTTGAGTAGGCTCATGAACGTCACGCACCTGACCAATATTTACGTGGAAGCCAAGAGTTTCGAGGACATCCGCAAGGCGGAAGATCAGATCGGCCGGCTGCTGCGAGAGAGACATCGGTTACGTGGCGGGCAGGAAGACGATTTCACGATCCGGAACCAGGCCGACGTGATCGAAGCGGAAAGCGCTATTGCCCGGACTTTCAGCCTCCTGGTGTCCGGCATCGCTTTGATCTCGTTGCTGATAGGAGGTGTAGGGATACTGGGCGTGATGCTTCTGTCCGTAAGGGAAAGGGTCGAGGAAATCGGAATACGCCGCGCGGTGGGAGCCCGGAAGAGGGACATCCTGGTTCAGTTTCTGGTCGAGTCCTCGTTCATGGGCATCGTGGGGGGACTGTTGGGGCTGCTTCTGGGAGTCATCGCGGGACAAGCGATCGGCAAGACTTCCGGCATGACCGTTGCGCTCGTACCGGAATACATGGCCGCTTCATTGGCCTTTTCCGTGGCCGTTGGAATGATCTTCGGCATCTATCCGGCATGGAAGGCCGCGCAGCTGGATCCCATCCAAGCCTTGCGCACATAAAACCGATTGATCCTCAGGCGATTTCCTGTACTATACCGGTTACCCAATGTTTTTTTCCGGAATGCACTGGTCCGTGTCGATCATACGGAGGTTGCGATGACCTTTCCCGTATCGGGAGTTGAAACCGCAATCTGGGTTCCTCCCTTGGTGGCTCTCGTAATATCCTTTTTCACGTCCATGGGAGGCGTTTCGGGCGCGTTTCTCATTCTCCCGTTTCAAATGAGTTTCTTGGGATTCACCAGTCCTTCCGTGACCCCAACCAACCTCGTGTACAACGTCGTGGGTATTCCAAGCGGCGTTTATCGATATTTCAAAGAAGGCCGAATGAACTGGCCTCTCACCTGGAACATCATCGCAGGCACGCTGCCGGGACTCGCACTGGGTCTCTTCATACGCGTGTGGTACCTGCCGGATCCAAAACCATTCAAACTCTTCGTAGGATGCGTCCTGCTGTACATCGGCGGCCGCATGCTCTATCAGGTAGTCCGGGATCGAGGCAAGACAACCGCGGGAGAGGCCGCGGAAGCCAGGATGCGCCAACAGACCCTTGCCGGCGCCGGCGAGACGGCCAGTTCGGGACGACCTGCAATCTGTACGAAGAGTTGGTCGCTCTCCTGCACCGAGTACGAGTTCTTCGGAGAGTCTTTTCGCTTCCACACCACGGGACTGTTCGTTCTCGCCCTTGTCGTGGGACTCATCGGAGGCGTGTACGGGATCGGCGGCGGCGCGATTATCGCACCGTTCATCGTGTCTTTTTTCGGGCTGCCTATCCACACCATAGCAGGGGCGGCTCTCATGGGAACGTGCGTCACCTCGGTAGGGGGAGTCCTGTTCTATGAGTTTTTCGGCCCGCTCGTGGCTCTGCCCGGCCAATCGGTCCGACCGGACTGGCTCCTTGGTTTCCTGTTCGGCATTGGGGGATTCGTGGGCATGTACCTGGGCGCCTCGTGTCAAAAGCGTGTTCCCGCCGCGATTATTCGGCCCGCGCTGGCAATGCTCATCGCAGGAGTGGGCATGAGATACGTGTTGGGATACTTCTTCTGAGCGATCCGCCGATCGTGCCGTTGCCGCGGCCCGGGCCGTGATCTTTCCTCATCCGGTTCTTCCGCACTACACCGTGAGCACACTCGCCTCCCCTCCATAAGCGTTACGATACGCGTCTCGGACACCCGACCGCTCTTCACCCGGCACTGAAGTATCGTCCTATTCTCGGCCGCCCCGGTCGAGGCTCGGGAGTACGTACGTCCCGAGGGAATGCAGGGAACAGAGAGCCGGGTCGGCACCGGATTGCTTTGGATCGGGTGAGGGTCGCGGAGATTCCCGGAGGTGCTCGCGATGGAGCGTTTGATGTATTTGAGATACGTGCCACGATTTATACTTGACGAACATAAATGTGGTACGATATTGTCCTTCACGTTACCGTACTAATGCGACGCACATCGATAGATTCATCCGGGACGACCTCTCGCCGGGATCGTCCTCAACTCATGGGAGGGAGGGTATGGGTACGTCCCGATTCCGTATTGTTTTCTTCGTGATCGTTACCGCTCTTGCCGGCGTTCACTGCCTCAACCAACCGAGTTCCGGGTGGGACTTTTCCATGGAGGCCTCGTTCAAGGACACGTACGAGTACTATTCTCAACAAGGTTC
>JAVHLK010000093.1 GCA_031082285.1 Desulfomonilaceae bacterium | reverse complement strand
GCAATCTCGACGCGGAAGAAATGTGCGACCGTATTTATGCCACAGAGCACTTAGCGGAGTTTCTCCCGAAGCAACTGCGTATTTCACTTCGGACAAAGTCCCGGGGAGCCCTTAATGCCGGATGCCATAATGACCTGCGTGATATGCGAATCCACCTTTGTATTTGGAGAGGCCGAGCAGAAACGATGCGCAAGGTTGGGGTTCGAGGATCCGAAAAGATGCCCTGAGTGCAGGCACAAGAAACGGAAACAGGCACGAGACCCGTCTCCGAAAGTTCGGAAAGGCAAATCATTGTTCGACGCAATCGACGGCGAAAGCGGTTGAAGAATTGGTTATGACGAGGTCGATCCGGCCGCGTGCGTAAGCGGATCTTCATCGGCGCCGCACGGTTGTACCTCACGGCAATCAAGACCAATCGGCGTCTCCGTCTCATTGGTTCTTGAATCACCGAGCGAGCCTTCTCTCAACAGGTCGCTCTCTCCTTCCCGAACTCGAGTCGGGAAGTCATTACCACACATGTTCCGGAGGTTCCGAATGAAGAAACTGTTCGTGATTCTGACGCTTCTTGCGTTTGCCGGCGCCGTTCCCGCGGCCATGGCGGCCGAGAAAAACATCAACTGCTGCGTCAAGGGCAAGGTCCAAAAACTGAGCCAGAAAGACTGCAAGGCCGCAGGCGGCAAAGCGGTGAAGAGTGCCAAGGAGTGCAAGCCCGCGAAGTAGTCACGGTTTGACTCCAACTCAGGCTTGAATCGTACCAAAGTCCCGCTCACCGCAGCTCAAGGGGGACGGGACTTTGGTCTTTCAAGTCCGGGACGGAGACGTTCCTGCCTTTGAGTTAACCGCCTCCCCGGGAAAGCCGGCGGCTTACCGTCTTCTGGTTACCAAACTTTCAAGCTCCATCACTGCGACTTTTTCTTGGTTCGGTACTCGGGGCGCTTGCAATCCTGCAGCCCCGAATAATCCGGGGAGTCGGTTGAAATTACGTATTCTTCGGATGGCGACCGTTCGGCCACGTGCATCGGTCGGTGCTCTTGGCGTTTCGCACGCGGTTTCGCCGCTTCGGTGAGGTACTCGGGAACCAAATCGGCTAGAAGCACAGACTCACGCGACCGCCCACCACCCAGATCCTCCGATCCAGGTCGAAGTCATAGTCGGTCGTCGGAATTTCCGCGTTGCGTTCGCCGACATGAATCTGCGTGTGTGCATTGATCGTGGAGTACTTGACAAACGCGGCTGCTTGCCATCCGTACAGCAGAGGCATTCCGATTTCGCCGAACGCCTCGAAGAAATATCCTTTACCGAACCCGTTTGATGCGGGAAAGCCGAGAACCTCGGCACCGCCTATGGGTATGCCCGCGCTCACCACCTCTATGTAATCGACACTTCCGAGCATGGTGGGAAACCCAATGGCCCCGACCTCGATGTCCAACCCGGTTCCGGGAGCAATGTTGCTCACTGCACACCCAAAAAACGGAATGTAGCCGTTTATCGTGAGGTTGGCCGTATCGCCTGGTTGTACACTCGGATCATGGAAGTTGGTCTGAAAGGAATCATATCGGAAGCCAAGGATGACCGTTCCGGACGGGACGAAATCGTAGGTCAATGCAGCCTGCAAGTCCCACCACTGGGTGTCCGCACGCCAGGTTCGGTACCGGGCGGCATCTGCCGTGAACGTCATGGTTTCATGGGCTGTTCTGTCGATGGGAAACAGATAGGACCATCCAAGGACGAGCCCCAGCGGACCGGACCCCTTGACCGGGACCATGAGTTCCAAGAGGATTCCCTGGAGATCGAACTGCTGACGCAATTCTCCGACCGAATTGGCCGCGGGATCGGTGATGGTGAACGAGAAGTCGGCACCCTTATGTTGGAAGAAGTACCCGGCATATACGGACGGTGCGGTCCCCACTTTGGCCGTTGAGGGACAAATCCAACCGTAACCGCCTTGCGCTTGGGCCACGGCCGACATGCCGACCAGGCAGATGACGCTCAGGAGAATAGAGACGGTGCGCGTAACCGGCATAACTCCTCCTAAACCGGGGAAACTCATCGGGTGCGGACGGCACGGGATGCAATAGTCTTGTTTTCTTTGGCAAAAAAGTCAACACAAAAATAAGGGAACGAGCTGCTCGTTCCCTTATTTGGAGAGGCCCGGCTTCGCCGGAGCCGGTATCATGTTTCAATAGGCCGTAGCGAATTGAGCTGTTAGTGCGCGGATCGGCCGGCCGCGAATTCCACACGGTTGCGACCCGCCTCTTTCGCACGATACAGGGCCTCGTCGACGTTTCGGATGACGGAATTCACGTCCGTGGTGCATCCTCCTGGGACCACGCACGCCCCGAGGCTCAACGTGACGCCGAAATCGCCCTCGGAGGTTCTGACGGGTCCGTCGTTGAATCTCCTTCTCAGCCTTTCCGCCATGGTCCGAACTTTCGTCGAGTCGCAACCGGGAACGACAACGATGAACTCCTCACCACCATACCTTCCCACCGTGTCGTACGGGCGCATGGAAATCTTGATTCGCGCGGCAATCGCTCGCAATACCGCATCCCCCGCGAGATGTCCGTATTCATCATTGATTTGCTTGAAGTGGTCCACGTCGATCAGGATAACTCCGACGGGAGAGTTCTCCCTCGCCGATCTGGCCAGTTCTTTTTGGAGTTCGCCAAGTATGGCCGGGCGGCTCGATAATCCGGTCAGCGCGTCGTGAGCAACACGATAGGCAAGCTCTTCCTTTGCCTTGGTCAGATAGGACAAGAGTTGTTGTCGTTCCCTTTCCGCGCGTCTCCTGGCCGTGACGTCCCGAGATACGTGAACGACTCCGTACAGATCCCCTTGTCTGTCCATAATGGGTGATACGGTGACCTCATAGTCACCGTCAAGTTTCTCGTAAGTGGCTTCCAATGAATACGGTTTTCCATTCGCAGCGACGTGGTGGAACGGACAAAGGTCCGGCGGAGCGTCGGACCCATGCATGTAATGGTAACAGGGCTTCCCCACCATCTCCTGCACCGAGACGCCGAGCTTTTCGGCCAACGGTCTGTTGGCCCGCAAGATTTTTCGTTCCCTGTCCAGAATCATTATCAATTCCGGTATCGAATCGAAGGTCCGCTCCCATTCTCGCTTTGCCTTCTCGATTTGATCGCGAAGTCTTCTCTCCAGGGCAAGTTTCGACCTTTCCGCAGAAAGGTTCTCAAATACCACCAACACAAAACGTTTCCGTTGTATCCGGATCGATCGAAAAGTCATTCGGGCCCAGATTCTTGCCCCGCCAATCTCCACAACGGATTCCATCTCCCTGGGGCGTCTCGTTATGAAGACCTGTCGCAAGCTCTCTTGAGCGTCTTTCCGCGTGTTCGACCGGTGAAAAAGATCGAGAAAACCTGCGCCGTGCAATTTCCGGTAATAAGGACTGATCCTCGCCCACGCCTGATTGGCCGCAACGATCTCATGATCGGAGTCCACCAGGAGCACCGGGATCGGTAACGCCTGGGTTAGTTTACCGAATGTGCTTGCCCAAATCCGGCTCTTGATGTCGAAACTCCCTGAGTTGCTCAAGTGCTCGGAAAACAAACCGTCCAGGTCGATGGTGAACGTAGGCTGCTTCAAAGCGGTCACCGGCAGCTTCGACGGAACATCGTCTTCCACCAGGTCAAAACTGACCACATATGAGTCTTTCATTAATTTCTCCCCCGTGCCCACTCCGTAGGCGACTGATTATCAGCTCATCGAACCGAAAGCCGCCGGGCTGCTAAAGGACAAGCACGTTTCGTGCCACACGATAGCCCCTCACTTATCATGCGTTTTCTTTTGCAAAACCAGAATGTTGTGTTGATTTTCTGAACAGGGCTCCAAAAGGAGAAACCCTGCCGAAGATTTGCAGAAACCGGACAGTCTCTCCCCTGTACCTCAAGTATTCTCTTAAATCAATTGGTTATACTGACCACGAGGTGTGCGCAATCAGCACCACTCCCCCAAGCTCGTGTACGGTCTATGCAATCATCTCGAGAGATTTGAGCATCCGGAAGAATGCGTACCTGGAAACACCTAATAACTTCGCAGCCTTTTGCTTGTTTCCTCCGGCACGATGCAACGCTTCCCCAACGAGGGCTCGCTTCACTTCGTCCGCCACCTCGTTCACGTGCCGATCCGCGGGAAAGGTCACCGTGTACGACCAGTCACCCTGGTCGGCACGGGCCACTGCTAATGAGCTCGGAGCGATCCTGCCTTCGCCGGAAAGAATTAACGCTCGCTCGAGAACATTCCGGAGTTCTCGGACGTTTCCCGGCCAGCTGTAACGGGAGAGGGCTTGAAGGGTATCCGAATCGATCACGGGAACTCGTGGAAGCTGCATATCGACGGCAAGTTGCTCAACCATCCGAGCGGCAAGCATGGGCAGGTCGTCCAGCCGCTCCCTCAACGGAGGCACGGTAATGGACAGGACATTGAGGCGATAGAAGAGATCTTGGCGAAATTTCCCCGACCGGACCTCCTTTTCCAGGTCACGGTTCGTGGCTGCCATGAGCCGCGCGTTGACGGGAATGTTCTTCTCGCCGCCGACTCGAGTGAGGCTTCGTGTGTCGAGAAATGTGAGCAGCTTTGCTTGGAGCCTGAGCGGCAATTCACCGATCTCATTGAGGAGCAGGGTGCCGCCTTCGGCAAGTTCGAGAAGGCCTCGTTTCCTCCCTGAAGCTCCGGTAAAGGCGCCGGCCTCATGCCCAAACAGCTCTCCTTCGGCAATCTCCGGCGCTACTGCTGCGCAATTGATGGCAAAGTAGGGGCCGTCCTTCCGATTGGAGTTTTCGTGAATGTATCGAGCAAAATAGTCTTTACCTGCACCGCTTTCGCCCAGGAGCAGTATGATGCTGTCCGTCTTGGCGGCCAGGCGTGCCTTGGCCATCGTCGTCTTAATGGCCGGTGAAACGTATTCCGCTTTCACCGGTTCGTCAAATGCCGCCGGCACGGACTTCCGGCGTTCGGTGATATCTCTGGATATCCCGCACAGGCCGATAATCTCTCCCGTACCGGAGCGAAGGGGAACACGAATGTCGTGAAAAGTGAGCGGGACTCCCCGGACAAGTCTGGTGTTTTCCTGATCTATCAACTGTCCCGCGAGAACGCGCCTTTCAACATCTTCCAGGTACTGGGCGGTGGCCGAGCCGAAAAGATCCTTATCCGTCCTTCCGACGATTTCGGCTGCCGAAAGCCCGAGGAGGTTCTCCGTCGCGGGATTCACATGCGTGTAGACATGGGAGCGATCCTTGACGAAGATGCAATCCTGCGCGGTCTCGAATATGGCCCGGAACCTTTCTTCACTCTTGCGAAGCTCACGTTCGGCACGCTTCCTCTCGGTTACGTCCGTGACCACCGACAGGCTGACGGCCTCACCAGCCGGGTCCGTCGTGACTATGGAGTTGAAAAGCACATCCATCACGTCTCCGTCTTTTCTCACGTATTCAAACGGTACGTCCTTCACGTGTCCTTCTTCCCATAGTTGCGGACCCACTTGAGTCAGGGCTCGCCGAGCGGATTCGGGAGTCATCACGAAGTCGAGGGTTCGTCCGATGACTAGATCCCGGCTGTAACGCGTCTCTTCAAGCCATTTCTTGTTGACGTCGCGAATCCGTCCTTCCGTGTCCACGGAGAACATCATCACCGGCGCGTTATCATGAATATGACGAAACTTTGCTTCACTGTCCCGCAACGCGGACTCCGCCGTCTTCCGATCCGTAATGTCGACACAGTACTCGATGATATGGGCAACGTCGCCGGCCTTGCCGAAAATGGGATATGCTTGAATTTCATAGTATTTCGGATTACTCCACCCATTTGTCACCACATGCTCCACGTGGCTCGGTTTCCCGGTCTGCCTCACCTGAACCAGTGGACAAGGAGTTTCCGGCGACCTGCACGGGGCGGTACGGCCGTGGAGTACCGAATAGCAGGTGGTATGTCCTCGGGCTACGTCCTTACCGGCCGCGGAATTGGCCATGAGTACCGTGTAATCGTTCACATCAATGACCAGCAAGGGATGGGTTACGGACTCCAGGACCACACGAAGGAACTCGTGCTGCTGATGACTCCTCTCTTCCGCGCGAGTGCGCTCAACGATTTCGCGTCGCAACTCTTCGTTGGCACGCGCCAATTCCGCGGTCCTCTGCTCCACCCGTCGTTCGAGTTCGTGCTTGGCGCGGCTGAGTTGATCCTGAACCTTCTTGAGCTCGGTAATGTCCGTGGTAAGGACGACGAATCCTTTTACTTCTCCCCCCTCCCCCAAGTGCGGCGTGAAGACGATGTTGACGTCGCGTGTACGGCCGTCCACGCACGGGATCCGGTTTTCATGAGAGCAGGTTTCTCCTGCCAGAACCTTGTCGATCGCTTCCCGAGCCCGGTCGTACGCGGCTTCACCTGTAATTTCGCTGATATGACGACCCTTAAGGTCTTCAACAGGAACCCCGAACCACGTCTCGTACGTCCGGTTGTTCATGCCGTACCGCCGGTCGGGTTCCACATAGGCAATGCACGCGGGCAACACGTCCATGATGAGACGCAACATTTCCTCACTTTGCCTCAGAGCCCTTTCGGCGGCTTCCTTTTCCTCGAGAAGACGCTGCTTGGCAACGGCCCGCTCGATGACCATGGGCATGAGGCGCAGATATCCGCCCTCCACGTCCTTGATGATGTAGTCCGCAGCGCCGAGTTTCATGGCCTCTACGGCCACTCGCTCATCACCCGCGCCGGTTATCATGATCGTCGGTGGGAGCGTACCCTCCTCCCCAAGCTCTCGGATCACGTCAAGCCCGTTCTTCCCCGGCATCCTATGGTCTACCGCCAAAATGTCGTACGGATCGGCCTTGTGTGCGGCAAGTCCTTGTTCGCCGTCGGGCGCGGTATCGACTGCGTATCCGGACTTGGACAATTTCTTCTGGAAGAGGCGAGCCAAACCCGCGTCGTCCTCCATGTAGAGAATGCGAATACTCCCGGAAGACGCCATGATCTCACTCCTGTTGTCCACGTGCCGCGAAGAGAGGCCTGTTGCCCCGACCGACAACGGACGGATAAATCCCAGATCCGGTTACGACCGTTCAGCGCACGAACGCGTTCCCGACCTTGTCCAGAGGTGTTTGCTCCTGGAATGAGTCCTGACCGGGGAGCCGACGCGTAAATAGAAAGGGTTCGCCGGCGTGAACCTCCACAGCACTATGGAAAGAATTCGTGCCTGTCCAATTGGCACTGTACATCGCCCAGGCCTATCTTTGAGTCTCAAGCAGTACCACAATTTGCTTTCGTGTTATCAAGTATAGCCAATCATCCGCCGACCCGTCAACTGATAGAACTCACGGCGTTGTTCAGCCGTCTGCGGTCGGTGGAGCCGCTCCATTGAGATTTCAATCACCTTTTACCATTTCACAATCTTGCAGGTAGTTTGGAGACAAGCAAAGGGCGCCATTGGGGAATTTATTAACGGATTTCCCTGTCGTGCGATTCATCGCAGGTGAGCACTTGCGGAGCTCTCAGGCTCCCGAATCCAAAAATTCCCGGCCAAGACGGTGCACTTGCGGATCCATTCCCGAGCGCTTCCGTCCCCCCGGCCGGCCTTCTTCTTGAATTTGGACCAATGTGTGTGAACGATGTTGTAACATATGTTTTGGGTTTTCCAGAGATTGACCTCGAACGGCAATGTCCGGACCAGGCTTGCGGCCCTATTCAACGTCTCCATGCAAGAAAGATCGTCAGGTTGTTCGAGAAGTTGTTCCGCCAGATGCTCGACGTTTCCTGCCGCTAACAGCCCGAGAGACGTACCATCCACATTTACGCCGGCCAAACGAGCTTCTTCCAGAAGAGGTAGAACGACTTCGGGATCAAGCCCATCCCCTTGAAACGCGCGACGGAGCTTGGCATTCAGGGTTAATTCCGCGGCGAAAGCCAATCCTCTGGGCAACGGCATGCCGGACCCCGTCAGAAAACGAATAAGAGGCGCATGGTGCTCGTAAATGGAGTAATATGAGGCTTCAGCCTCTCGTAACGCCGGCTCCATGATCATGTTCAAGACTTTGGTCCGCTCGTCGGCGAACAACGAGGTCAGTGAGTAAGTAGAACTCCCAAAGTGCTTACCCAACAAGAGTATGGTCTTCGGGAAATCGGCTCTTGCGAAAGCCTCTGAAATCTCTTTTACAAGCGCTTCATATTCTTGCTTCCCCCGATATTCTCCCGTGCCGCAGGCTATATTGTGATCACCAAGGTGCAAGACACCAAAGCATAGACTCGTGGATACCCGCGTGACCTTTGAGGTAACCTTTGCACGCCCTATCACAAGCTTGGCGTATCCCACCTGAAAATTGCGGTAATCTTCCATTACGGTGGCGTAGGAATAGATGGAGCTTCGTTCTCCATTTTCCTGGAACAGCGAGCTTATGGCATAGTGGGCGCCCACATTCTTCAGGTCGAGCATTGCGGGCCTGACTAATTTCTCATAAATTGCGCGGCCGTCCCCATGTTCATGTATGTTGCTCTTGGCAAGTTCAAGATGTTCGAGAAATTCCGGCTCGAAGGAGCCGCGAAAAAGCTGATCGGCCAACTGAAGGACTCTGCCGGCATACTGTATGACCTGAACCGTCTCAATCCCGGAAAGTTCGTCAAAAAACCAACCGCAACTTGTGTACATGAGCATTGCGTGTCGTTGCAGCTCCATAAGCTCCAGAATTTTGATTTCGTCGCCGGAATCGAATGGTCGTTTCGCATGCCGCTCCAGAAAGGCCCCGATTCTGTCGGGTGATCGTTCAACGATGATGTCGATGTAATCGTCTCGGGCCGCCCAGGGATCGGTCAGAAAACGTACGGCCAATTCTTCATAAGCCGGTTTCACGGCATCTCGGAGCCAGTCCACTGCCACACGCAAGGGGCCTCGCCAAGCCTGGTTCCAATTCGGCCGCGCCCCGCTGTTACACCCGCAATCCGATCGCCACCGCTCTATTCCGTGAATACAGCTCCACGAGCTGTCCTCATAGATTTCCACCTCGTGCATTGGTGGGTGGTTCTCCAGGTATTGGCCGTAATTAGTCAGTTTGGCAAACCCGCTGGATTCAATAGAGTGGAGAGCATATGCGAGCGCCATGTCGCCGCCCCGATGGTGATGCCCGTAGGTTTCTCCATCCGTTGCGACGTGGACCAGTCGGGGAGAGGACCGGTCCTCGGGGAACTCGTACAGCAGCCTGTTGGCGAAGGCCTCTCCGTTGTTGAGCAATCCTTCAAATGCCAGAGCTTGTGAAATTGGACCGTCGTAAAAGAACAAACTCAGGGTGCGGCCCGACGGCAGCGACACTCGGTAGGGCACGGTATGATCGATTCTAACGCCGCTCACATCAACCCATTCATCACCGTCAATGAGGCGAACCCGCTTCGCCTGACCGGGGGAAAGTATGGCGAATAGGATATCGTGTTGCGCCATTATGTCCAGGGTTTCGAGATCTACAGCCGCTTCCGGCAACCATAACCCTTCGGGCTTGCGCCGAAAGCGGTACTCAAAATCCTTAATTCCCCAAATAATTTGGGTTTTTTTGTCACGGCTGTTGGCCAACGGTAGGATCATGTGATTGTATGCTTGGGCCAAAGCAGATCCATGGCCTGAGAAGTTTTCCAAGCTCTGCCTGTCGCCCTCCAGAATTGCTTCATATGCGTCGGCCGCATACTTCTGCATCCAGAGCAAGACAGTTGGACCGAAGTTGAAGCTTATACCGGCATAATTGTTGACGAGTTGGACGATTCTTCCCTCGGAATCCAGAATTCTCGACACCGCGTTTGCAGCGTAGCATTCAGCCAGAATCCGCTCGTTCCAATCGTGGTATGGAAACGCCGACTCTTGAATCTCGATTGCCTCGAGCCAAGGGCTTTCCCGGGGAGGTTGATAGAAGTGGCCGTGAATACAGATGAATCTGTCCATGATGTAAGCCCTCTGCTGGAGGATGGGGTAAGGAGGACATCTCGATCACTGTTCTTCAGGATCTTCCCGGCCGCAGGTCTTCACCCAACACCTGAGAACTTCGGCCACGCTCCACGCCTGTGCAATGCAACCTCGGGGGGTGTGCGGTTCCTCGGCATCAAAGATCTCGCTGATAAAGCCGATGCCGGCATGGTCCAATTCCGGTGCGAACCTGCGCACCAACCGGCGAGCACCCGCTTTGTCTTCAGGATGCAATTTCAGCCATGCGTCAATGTATGGGCCCATCAGCCACGCCCAGACCGTACCTTGATGATATGCCGCATCTCGAGAGCGAAGATCACCGCTGTAGGTCCGTTTGTAACCCGGATGATCCTCGGACAGCGATCTGAGTCCAAAAGGAGTGAGCAGCCGTTCCGAGACCACATTCATAACGCTCTCCCATCGTGACCGCTCAAGAATAGGAAAAGTCAGAGAAATTGAGAGGACCTGGTTGGGACGGCATGCAGGATCATCGCCGGCACGCCCGTCTACCACGTCATACAGGTAACCGCCCTCCGAATGCCAAAAGCGATCGTTGAAAGAAGCATAGGCCCTATCAGCATGTTCCGCCAGGTGAGCTGCCGCTTGACTACCGTGTTCTTCAACAACCCACGTTTCCAGCAATTTCAGTGCGTTATACCATAGTGAGTTGATCTCTACCGCTTTGCCTGCTCTCGGCGTTACGACCCAATCGTCAACCTTTGCGTCCATCCACGTGAGCTGATAACCTTCTTCTCCTTGAAAAAGGAGGCCGTCGGAGGGATCCACTCTAATATTAAAGCGGGTGCCTCGAATATGGTGCTCCACTATGTCGAGCAGCTTGGGAATGAGCAGCGGGAGGATGGCACGGTCTTGGGTGATTTCGATGTATCGGCCGATTGCATGAAAGAACCAGAGAGTCGCATCGGCAGTGTGATATAAGCCCCGCTTTTCACCCTCAGGAAACATATTGGGTATAAGGCCGTCTCGAATGTAATGTGCAAAGGTGCGTATGATGGAACCTGCCTCGAAATATCGTCCCGTAGTCAACGTGAGCCCTTCGAGGCTGATCATGGTATCCCGACCCCAGTCTGTGAACCAATGGTAACCGGCTATGACGCTCGCGATGTCATACCCCTCGGCTTGTGCGCGTGCAGCGTCCTCCTTGCGCCCTGCAGGTTTAATGACGAATTGGTCTGCTGCGAGGACCAGTTCCGCCGTTCTCCCCGTCCGTGCAGCGTGATGCGCCATACCGATGAGATGCTCACGGCGCCTTTTCTCGGCCTGGAAAGCTTCTTCGGGCTTCAACGCAAACATGGTCTCCCAACTGTGACTCGACGCGACCAGTGCCACATCCTCATTCTCATGGAGATCAAAATTGAAACGTCCGGGACTCCAAAGATTGCCTTTGCTGTTGTGACCAAGCCTTTCTTCCATCCAAAAGACGATTGGCTGAATCGTTCTGGTGTCTACATGGAAAGCCGGACCTTGTCCATGAACGGCAATGCGGAGAGGCGGTATAGAGCCGCCTGAAGAAATCTCGTAACGATTGCCGCCGAAGAGAGTGATTGAGTAGTTGTCCCCGACGGGAGTATCCGGGGCGGCTTCGTGCAAGCGGAAGTTTACGGCCGGGCATAGTCCCAATTTTACCGGTCCGTCGCCGGATAACATGCGGTATATGATGTGCACACTATTTTGCATGTGAGGAAGCACCAATCTCTTCTCGAGTACGAAATCACCTCTTGTGTAGAGCCAGACCGGCAGACCTAATTCCAGCCGAAATTCCGATAGGATCTCTGGTCCGAAAAACTGCGGTTGACTGCCCACCTTGCTTTCACCGCCGAGTCGGACGCATGTTCCATCCGAAAGAACAATTTCTTCCGCGAGATCATTTAACATGACCACTCGCCCCCATGGCGCCGGAAGCGCAGAAATCAAGAGGCCGTGATAGCGCCGTGTATGGATGCCGGACACAGTCCCCGAAGCATAGCCGCCCAGACCGTTTGCCACAAGCCATTCACGTGTGAGCAACACTCCGGCTTCATGTGCGTCTTCCCTACGACAAGGAATTCTGCGCACCAAATCGTTCATGACCACCTTTCTCCGATCTTCCTGGGTCCCAAGACCACTGCGGCGTGACCTGGGACATACCAGTTGTCGAGAGTGTCCATGGGTGGACTTCCAGAGCCCCCGTACTTTGGATTCTCGCTCGACCAAATGATTTTCCAACGCATGGATTCCGGTGGCGCCAGCAGGGGTTCAGGCGCGGGATCGAGGTGCAAGTCCAAGCCAAAATTCACCACCAGCAATCTGTCATCTCCTGTTCCTCCGAAGAAGCGTAGAACGAAGGCTTCCGAACCTAAGACCGCTCCGTCCAGTCCGCGATGTCGCTGAGCACGAAACACGGGGTCTGAGCGTCGTAATTTGATCAAGTCGCAATGGAGTGCATAAATTCCCGCGTGACGCTGCCTTTCGGAGGTGTCGAGTTTCGATTGTGTGAACTGAGCGGGGTCCGCGGGATCGGAAAGGAAGGCCTCCATGTCGGGTGCGGCAAGACTGTCAAATTGATGGAGGAATTGGATCCTCCCCTGATGTACTTTCCCGGCCAATCCAGTCTCATGGTCGGCAAAATAATGAAACGGGCTTGATGCCGCGAACTCCTGTCCCTGGAACAACATCGGAGTGCCGGGGCCCAACAGCAAGAGAGCGGTCATGGCCCGATACCGCCCCGGGCTCGTGAGCGTATGACAACGCAGCCCGCAGGCGGAATTGGCTATCTGGTCGTGATTCTGAATGAACGTGATGAACTTCTGAGGTTTGAGATCCAGACAGGGAGTGCCGCGACGTTTCTTCTGATGTTTATACCACTGGCCCTGAAACAGGTAGCCCCATTTGGCCGCGGAAATGAATTCCTGTGGAGATCCGCGGTAATCCGTGTAATACGCCTGGTTGCGCCCTGTGAGAGCCACCACGGCACTGTGGTGAAAATCATCGTTCCAGAGCGCGTCCATGCCGTACCCGCCCTGATCGCGAGGCCGAATCAGCTTCACCTCTTGGGATTCATTTTCCCCCACCAGAATAACGGAACGCGTGCCCGCAGATCGTCGCACATGCCGAGTTATGGCTGCGAGAATATGTTCCGATGACCGGTCATAGATATTCTGAGTGGCATCTAATCGTAAACCGTCGAGGTGGAATTCTTCGATCCAGTAGCACGCATTGGAAACAAAGAAATCTCTCACGGGCTTGGCCGAGTGTCCGTCAAAATTGATCGCCGTTCCCCAATCCGTCTCGTAACGATCGGTAAAATAGTCCTCGGAGAATTTCGACAGGTAATTCCCGTCCGGGCCCAGGTGGTTGTACACAACGTCAAGGATCACGCCCATTCCCAATGAATGGGCTTTGTCCACGAATGCACGAAAATCGTCAGGCCGACCGTAAAGACGAGTCGGAGCGAAGAGGTCTACACCGTCGTATCCCCAGCCAAAATTACCTTGGAATTCGGCTACGGGCATCACCTCCAGTACCGTTATACCGAGGGCCGCAAGTTCGGGTAGCTCTCGCACAGCACTCTCCCACGTGCCTCCCTGGGTAAACGTTCCGATATGCATCTCGTACAAGACCTGCCCCTCCATGGAAACCCCCGGCCAGTCCTCGTCCGTCCAGGTAAACAGATCCGGATCCACTATCTCTGACCAACCGTGAGGTCCCGTTGGTTGGAAACGCGACGCCGGATCCGGGTAAGCCTCGGCCCGTCCGTCCAAACGATACCTGTACAGCGCTCCGTTTGCTGCCGTATCCATGAGCCCCGAGAAATACCCGTTCGCGTCTCGAACCAGGTTAAGGCTTCCTCGTGAATCAGCGGAATCCGCTGCGCCTCCCTGGACCACAACCTGCACTTCTTGACAAAGAGGGGCCCAGACACGAAAGTGTACCGCACCTGTGGCCTGAACTTCGGCCCCGACGGGGAGTCGTCTCCTCACTTCCATCACCTTTTGGCTATCACCCTCCCGGACGGGCCTGCTCATTCTCTGAACAGCTTTCGATAGTGGTAGCCGAAAATCATCAGAGTCACTGCCTCACGCATGGACCGGCGATGGAACACCAATGCCTTGAGCAGTAGCTTCCAGTAGTAGATCTTGTTGTTCCACTTGTCGAGAACGCCCAGGTAGAGAATGGAATTGAGAAAAGCGATTGTTCCCAATGACGTTATTCTGCGGCGTCTCACAGGCCTGTAAGTCTTCAGAAACGCCAAGACACGTGTGTAGTATTCTTTCGGGGAATAGAGGTAATGCAGAACCTCGTTATACCGCTTCCGAACGAGTTGTGGGTCCATTTTGGGAACGAAATTCATGGACCCGTCACAATTATCGCCGGAGCAATCCTCGAGGAGTCGCCCCTCCTCTTTTAGACGCCGGTAAAGGCGGGTTCCAGGAGGTGCATTGAGCAGGCCGATCATTGCTCTTACCACACCGCTGTTCTGAATGAATTCTATCTGGCGCTCAAAAATGTTCGGCGGATCGTTATCAAAGCCTATGATGAAGCCGCCCATTACTTCCATTCCGTTTCGTTGTATCGTCTTGACGGCTTCTACCAGATCCATCGAACGGTTCTGGTGCTTGCCGCATTCCGCAAGGCATGCTTCCTCCGGGGTCTCCAACCCAAGAAAGACAGAGTCAAAGCCTGCCGCGGTCATCAACTTCATGAGTTCTTCATCTTGTGCCAAGTTCACCGATGCCTCGGTGTAGAGCACGAAAGGGAAATCTTTCGCCTTCTGCCACGGTTCGAGAACCCTTAGGAACGACTTAACTTTCGATTTGTTCCCGATGAAATTGTCATCTACGACAAACAAGCTTCCACGCCACCCCATGTCGTACAATATTTCAAACTCTCGTATCATCTGTTCATTTGATTTTACCCTGGGATGCCGGCCGTTCAGGTTGACAATGTCACAAAACTCGCAGTCGTACGGGCATCCCCTTGAGTACTGAACGGACATGGAAGCGTACAGCTTCATGTCTATAAGGTCCCATCTGGGTGGAGGCGTCAACGAGATGTCAGGCTTCTCCTCAGTCGTATAGACTCGGCGGGGATTTCCCGCGATCAAATCCTTCAGGAACAGCGGGAGCGTTATCTCTGCTTCATTGAGGACGAGATAGTCGACATCGTCAGAGTCCTCCGGACAACTTGTGAACAGCGGTCCGCCACCCACTATGGGCTTGCCCAACGCCCGACATGCGGCAACAATCCGTCGCACCGACCCCTTTTGAACTATCATTGCCCCGATGAAGACTATGTCGGCCCACTGGATCGCTTCATCCGAGACGCTTTCAACGTTCTCGTCGAGAAGCCTAAGATTCCAGTCCGAAGGAAACATGGACGCGACCGTCAGCAGTCCCAAAGGCACGTGAGCCGCTTTCTTGCGGATGAACTTCATAATATGCTTGAAATTCCAAAAAGTGTCCGGTATCGCCGGGTAAATTAGTAATGCGTTCATTAATACGTCTCCTTGCCTGTCGAAAATTAGCGCTCCGAGAACTACATGTTAAGGCACACCCGAGATCACACGCACTTCCTTTGCGCAGGCGCCATCATTCCGGGACCACTTTTTTGTGTCTCTGGAGGAATGGCTCCAGAAGGTCTATGGGTATGGGAAAAATAATAGTCGAGTTCTTCTCCGCGGACACTTCCACCAGGGTCTGGAGAAACCTGAGCTGTAGTGCCGTCGGCTCTTTGGCGATGATGACCGCTGCTTCCGCCAGGCGTGTCGCCGCTTGATATTCACCTTCGGCGTTGATGACTTTGGCTCTCCTCTCCCTTTCGGCTTCCGCCTGGCGAGCGATTGCCCGCTGCATCTCCAACGGCAGGTCTATGTGCTTCACTTCCACCATGCTGACCTTGACGCCCCATGGCTCAGTTTGGCGGTCCAGTATTTCCTGGATCTGCAGGTTTATCTTGTCCCGTTCAGCAAGCAATTCGTCGAGTTCGGACTGGCCGCAAACGCTTCGCAACGTGGTCTGCGCGAGCTGAGACGTTGCATACAGGTAGTTCTCAACATCGATGACGGCTTTGGTAGGCTCAATGACGCGGAAGTAAATGACCGCGCTCACCTTTACCGAGACATTATCCCGCGTGATGACGTCCTGGGGAGGCACATCCAAGGCAACGGTCCGGAGACCCACCCTGACCATTCGGTCAATAATCGGAATCAGTATAATGATGCCCGGCCCTTTGTGATCTATGACCCTGCCAAGCCGGAATATAACCCCTCTCTCGTATTCGTTGAGCACCTTGATGGCCATGAACAGGAAAATGATGACAAATAAAATAATAATCCCTAGCGCATACATCGGCATTCGCCTCCATTTCAAAGTAATAGGCTCGAAACTCCATCCGCTTTGGTCTCGTCGTCAACCGGCGTTCCCATCTTGACACACCGCGTGTCTGCCCAATTGTTCAGAACTGTTGCCGGTCTACCGACCCAGCACGATAAAGACGCCGGCAGCGACGGCAAGCAGAGCCAACAAGACATGGACGATTGGATTACCGACCGACAAAACCGTCAGCACGCCCGTCAGGATCAGCCAGATGCCAAGCAAGAGCATTCCCAAGCTCTTTGTCAGGTTCAGGTTCATGTTGCTCACCTCCTTGTGTGAGATCCGCGATTCTTACTACGGCAAGCGCGGCATGCCGCGGTGTCCCACGGCATTGCCCGAGACGTACGGATATCCCCGAGAGAAATGCAAGAATGGGGCTAGTCTCCGGCTCATGGACGTTTGTTCTTTTCTTCAATATTTACCCCGTATTACGTGATTGCGAGAACGTGGCCCTACGTTGCTGCATAGAGCCACTCCCAGGTCCCTAAAAGGCTCTGCGGCCTTCAATGAGATTGATCGCTATTGCCACAATCGCGATGACAAGGAGAACGTGGATCACCCCGCCCATTGTGTACGAAGTAACCAACCCGAGCAACCAAAGTGCCAACAAGATTATCGCTATTGTCCAAAGCATGTTTGTTCCTCCTGTCGCGTCTTGCGACGATCCGAATCATTCTGTGAAAATTGATTTACTGCCGGGCAATGCTTGCGCCGTCCGGCTTGCCCACAATCGTACCCTTCAGACCACAACCAACCGGTTCCGATTCATGGGATTGCTCTTCCTTACAAACGTCGAGCGACAAGACCCGAAGGCTTGAACTTGCAACATGCGGTTGGAAAGAAACAACATTTTGAAACGCTTGTTTCACTTTCTCGCCCATTTGCCCAGATGCTCGTCCAGTTCCTTATCCGCTTCCTCACGTTTAAGTCCGTATTTCTCCCGGAGCTTCCCGACGAATTGCTCCCGTGTTCCGTGAAAGACATCCAATTCGTCGTCGGTAAATTTGCCCCATGTTTCCTTTACCTTGTCTCCGAACTGTTTCCAGTAGCCTTCGACCTGATGCCGGTTCATGGTTCCTCTTTGTCGATCGTGGCGTTAATTCGCCGGGGTTTTCCCTTTTCATGGATCTCAAATACCGCCCGTCAAAAAGAGCGCCAAGACTATGAACAAAACCAGTCCCAGGACTCCGCTCGGGCCACGGCCCCAGCCTCGGCTAAATCCCCAGGTCGGAAGCACGCCTAGAAGCAGAAGAATCAGAATAGCTATGAGAATAGTTCCCATCGGTTGTCTCCTTCCAGACAAGAATGCAGTCAAACCGGAAGCATCAGTGGAAAAGCTTCTCCTGAACTCCACTTCTCGCCTTTATCTCAAGCCCGCAGGATTGCGCCTTCCGCCACTAGCCTAATCGTTGCGTGCTCTGCCTGTAGCGTTGACAGGAGGTATCGCAAACCCGCCGGCCAAGTGTTGCCGGTATTTTGCCTCCTCCCGGGCACGAGAAGCTTCTCTTTGTCGTTGCTACAGAACACGAGTGGACTCCTTGCCGGTATGGCCGCAACCAGGCTGGAAAAGGACCAACCTTAGGTTCAGCGGACCTCCGCCGACCAACGTGGAGTTTCTTGACCACCCATACAAGTTCCTGTCCTTCGTAATCTGATAGGCGAGAGCTTCCTCTTGGCCCTGCTATCTTGTGCTCCATTTGTGGAGTAGAATACGCGCCAGGACCACGAAGCTCCCAATAGCCGCCATGACTATAATCACGGCTACGATGAGGCCGTAATCCATGTGACTTCACCTCCTCTATACAAATTCCTTTTGTCCGCATCCTGTTGTGGCGCCTCGGGTTTTCTCGGTCCGGTCAGGGGGCGGCATTCGGGTTTGTAATCGCTAGGATCACTTCCATGCCCTGGCCGGCGATCCCATGTTGAACTGCACTCAATATGCCGGCGGAGACCAGAAGGTCCGTCTTGGCGCCTTGTTGAACGAAATCACCAAATTGTCGGGTGTACACGTGAGCAGGCCCCAGCATCTCGGTGAGGCAAACGAAAGCCCTGTGCCTCCAGTGACCCAATGCGATAGGATCAAAGTCAGACTCAAGCACGCCCCTCTCCGCTTGAATCAGATTGTCAATTTTTCCCTCTATGGACATTGCTTCCTCCCTTTGTGAAGAATTGGTTACCTGAGCCTGCTAATTATGGCCCTCGGCCTTGACGCCCTCGGAGCCCACAGCAGTTTCCGCTTCAGAGCAGAGATTCAACAACATTCGGAAAATTCGATGCGGACTCTCTTAGCCGCTCCAACTTCTATGCACTTTTAATGCAGTTTTCGTGCCAACTGGCTAGAATGGAAACGGGTTTCCAAGAAGAGCAGCGTCATCGAATGGTTAGCCATGCTCAGGGAGTTTCGAGTGAAAGACGACAAGGGCCAAGATGGAGGTGAGTGTCTTAATAACGGGCCTCTGAACTCAGGGTGCGTGTCTTCTTGAGGGGTTACATTTGTCTTGAGTGTCCTAAAGTCGGTCCATCGAGTTTATCCGCGGTAGGATCGTCGCCGTCAATTCCGAAGCGCTTCATGTGCCGATAGCGAGAATCTCGGGCTATGCCCGGTGTGTGTGCGGCGCACGTTCTATTGCGACCTGCTCAACGTGCTTGTGCCGGTCGAATACAGCTGTCTCCGCTTCGGGACCATTCTTTTTCTCTTTCTTCATCATCATTCCGCCCTGCATCATCTTTGAGCCTTCCATCATTTGTTTGCAGGCTTCCATCCTTTTCTTCATCTTTTCCAGCAGACCGCCATCTTTCATGACCATTTCTTGAGTCTTAGCCGGCATCTCTTCGCCTTGCTTCATCATTTTGGCGGCGGCATCCATCATAGCGGCCTTGTGCTTGGCCATATCTTATTCCATAGCCTTAGGCCCACTTTGCGCCATGGCCGACTCACATACTGCCAAAACGGCAACTCCCAAAACCAAGACAGTAACTCAAGCCCTTCCACTCGTTATAAAATTGATCTTTCTCATGAATTCC
>JAVHLK010000092.1 GCA_031082285.1 Desulfomonilaceae bacterium | reverse complement strand
TTCCCTTTTCTCCGCGGTGAATAGAACCCCCCGAACGCTTTCGTGGTCCGGACGCAACTACATCCTGAATCGGAAACCGTCATCGTGCCGAGGCGGGCCTGCGCCCTTTCGCTTGGGCATGAGAAAGAGCACGACAATTCCTACTACAAAGCCGCCCATGTGCGCCCAATAGGCGACGCCGCCGACGTCCTGCTGCGCACCGGCCCCGGCAGTGCTCGCGAGAAATTGAAACAGAAACCAGACGATCAGAAACACGAACGCGGGGATTTCCACGAAACGGATCAGTACAAAGATGATGAGCAGCGTGTGCACTCGGGCGTGCGGGAAACTGATGAGGTACGCACCCAGGACGCCTGAGATGGCTCCGCTCGCACCCACCATGGGCAGCGTCGATGTGGGATGAAACACTACGTGTATGAGCGACGCGCCGATCCCGCACACCAGATAGAATACCAAGTAACCCAGGTGACCCAATCTGTCTTCGATGTTGTCACCGAAGATCCAGAGGAACCACATGTTCCCGATGACGTGCATCCAGCCGGCATGCATAAAGATCGATGAGAACAGGGGTATGAGCGCATTGGCGAGGAATCCGCCGGGATGCTCGGAATAATTCATGAATTTGAGCGGTATCAGGCCGTACTCAAAAATGTACCGTTCGACGTGCGGCCCCAGAGCAACTTCGTACAGCCATACCACTCCGTTGAGGATGATTAAGGCAACCGTCACGTAGGGGACCGTCTCCGAGCGTGTACTGTCTCGTAAGGGAATCATTGATCTTCTTGTGAAACCCTGGGGCGCATCCGCGGTACGGACGGCAGCGCGACGTCAGTGCATGCCGTCCGAACGACCGATCTCTTCACCCGCGATTGAGCCTTGTTCATGACCATTGATCGAGGGTCTCCCGGCGGATCCCAACTTCGCCAAGGAACGGGTCAGTGACGCTTCATGCGCTGCGCGGACAGTTGGAGCATCGGCGCAATTATCTCATCGAAAGCCCGTGTGGTCGGAGATGTGGGATATTCCAGGACAAAGGGTTTGCCGTCATCGGACGCGGTTACCAATCGAGGGTCGATGGGAATGCGCCCAAGGAAGCGGAAGCCGGTCTCCCGCGCGAGGTCCGCTCCTCCTCCTCGTTTGAAAAGGTCATGGGTCGCTCCGCAATCAGGGCACACGAACCCGCTCATATTCTCCACGATTCCGAATACCGGCATACCAAGAGTCTTGCAGAACCGGATCGACTTCTTGACGTCCTTGACCGCGACCTGCTGAGGCGTGGTGACGATAACGGCCTTGGATCGGGGCGGAGCCATCTGGCATATGGACAGAGGTTCGTCGCCCGTTCCCGGAGGCGCATCCACAATAAGGTAGTCGAGCTGTCCCCAATCCGCCTCCGCGATGAACTGTCGGATCATACGGTGTTTCATGGGGCCCCGCCAAATTACCGCTTCGTCACTCTGGTCCTTCAGGACGAACTCGATGGACATCACCTTGAGGTTGTCGTTGTACCGCACCGGAATAAGACCCTTTTCCGATGTGCCCGGCACCACGGACCTCTCGAGGTTCAATAATGTGGGTATGCTCGGACCGTGGATGTCGATGTCCAGCAGGCCCACTTGCCTGTCGGACGCGGCGAGGGCCGCCGCGACATTCACCGCCACGGTGCTCTTGCCAACGCCGCCCTTTCCCGAAAGTATCATCAGCGTGTTCTCGATTCTCGTGAGAGAATCGGCAAGCATGAGGTCCTCTCTCAGATCTTGAAGCTCCTCTTTTGTCAGCGGGGGCTTCCTCGTTTGCTCGGCCATGTAGATGCTCCTCTTTTCTTGAAAGGTAGAGCGATTCCTGCACCTTATGCTAAAAATCCCGCTTCTTGAAACCTCTGCCGACACGGCCGTCGGTATGATTTACGGAACGACGCGTCGGAAACCAAGAGGCATCCTTGCAGGATTACCAATTCACACAATCCATCGTCACGGCTCGGATCCGTTCCCCTCTTTTCCTCGATATTCCCGTTGCCGGCCTTCAGGCCACATCAATGCCCGAGAGCAGTTTCTTCGGTTTGATGCGATGGACGTCCAAGCCGACGTCCTTGGGGGACAATCCAAGGGCAAGGCCCACCAACTGGGTCAGATAGAAAGTCGGGATTCTCCTTTTTTCCTTTGTCTTGCGAGCGAGAACGATTTGCCCCATGTCGAACTGTTCGAAACACGAAGGACAGACGACCGACAAGGCCTGAATATTTCGTTCATGAATGTATTCCAGCTTTTGTCGCGTGATGGAGTACCCCGCGTCCTGATCCATATTTGCACCCAACGGAGACCCGCAGCACAAGAATTTCCTGGAGTATTCGGTGGGCTCAACCCCGATAATGGACAGCAGGTGATCCATCTTCACCGGTACGTGGGACTCAGCGTCGGAAAGCTCACCGGGATACATGACCTTGGGAGGACGAAAATAATGACAGCCGTAGTGGCACCCCACTCTCAGAGGAATATCTCTCACTTTCTCGTGCAGGAGCTTCTCGACCACGGTATCCTGGTAGAGGACGTCCAATATGTGAGTGACCTCGATGGTTCCCTTGAATCGATGGTTGTGGCCCTCGAGAAACTTGTTTACCCTTCGGCGTTTCGAGTCGCTGTTCTTAAGGATGTGATTGGCTTCCTTCAGCGTATTGACGCACCCGGAGCACAGCGTGAGCAAGTCCAGTCCTTGTTCTTCCGCCAGGCACAGGTTTCTGGCCGCGAGCGCCAGCCAGGAGTCGTAGTGGACAAGCTTCATACTGGTGGGAGGAGGACAACAGGAAAAGGGCAAATCCACCAGTTCGACGTTGAGCCGCTCACACACCAACCGTGTAGCCGCCTCAAAACCAGGATACTTGATCGGGATGGCACATCCCAGATAAAGGGCATATTTCATGGTAAACGTTTCCCGCTTCAGGGCGCTCTCGGGCACCCTCAGATTTCGATGACCTCATCCAATCCGGTTTTTTTCAGAATGTCCCGCACTTCGTCCACAGGGGCCGGCGGAAGGGGTGCAAGTCCGTGATGAGCCCGCATTTCATCGAGCTGGTGAACGATCATGGACCTGCCGGTCTTTGCGAGGAGCTCTATCGCCATACCGAGCCTGATGGGAATGTTTCCTCTACGGGCCGCCGAGTTGCGCAGCGCGACCAGCAGATCGCAGATGGGAATCTCCTGCGGGCAACGGTCTTCACACACATTGCATGTACAGCAGAGCCAGAGTTTCTCGTCTTCCACAACCCTGTCGTGGCCCTGGTTAAGGCATATCAGTATGGTCTCCCGAGGCCCGAGCGCGGGCGCCACTTCCATGGCCGGGCATGAGCCCGTGCAGCGCGCACACTGGTAGCACTCGAAGAGCTGCTCTCGCTGAAAGAATTTCCAAATCTTGATGGTCATGATGATTCGCTCTTCCCGGTTGAACGTTTGGCGAGCTTCTCTGCGTCTTCTTGTATGCTCTCCGGAGTGAGTTTGTGCAATCCGCGTTCCATTTCTTCGATCACCCGGGCGAACTGGGCTCCTTCCGCGGCGGAAACCCATGCCAGGCGCAGACGATCCTTATTGATCCCCAGCTTTTCCATTCGCTTCCAGAACTTTTCGACGCGACGAGCCGTGTTCTGATTCGCGTTGTTGTAGTGGCAGTCCGCGGGGTGACACCCTGAAACGAGCACCGCGCCCGCGCCTTTGAGAAATGCCCGTTCAATCCACGCGGGATCGACACGCGCGGAACACATGGTGCGGATGATCCGGACATTGTGGGGATACTGTATGCGCGATACGCCGGCAAAATCAGCCCCCGCGTACGAGCACCAGTTGCACGCAAACGCGACGATCTTATGATTGGGATCTCTGGTCAGTGCATGATCGATCTGGACCGTGATCTGCTCTTCGGTGAAATGAGTCTGGTCTATGGCTCCGAAACGGCATTCGGGAACGCATGCCCCACATCCCTGGCAGGCCGCCTCGACCACCTGGTAATACCCGAGTTCTTTTCCGCCCTGAATTGCATGGTAAGGACACACTCTCGCGCAGAGGCCGCACGCGGTGCACTTTTCCGGGTCGATCCGGGACGTGATGGCCGGGACCTTCACCTCTCCCCTGCTCATGAGGATATTGGCCCTGGAGGCCGCCGCGGACGCTTGTGTAACGGAGTCCTTAATGTCCTTTGCCCCTTCCGCGGCACCGGCGAGAAACACTCCCCCGGTGGTCGTATCCACCGGCCTCAGTTTTGGGTGGGCTTCCATGTAGAACCCGTCCGTATCGGTCGAAAGGTTGAACAAACGCTGGATCATCTCCGAGTCTTTACGCGGCCTGATTCCCACCGAGAGAACGACCATGTCCATGGTGTACCGATAATGCCTGCCCAACAGGGTGTTCTCTCCGAGCAGGGTAAGGTTGTCGGTCGCTATGTCCTCGATGATCTCGCCGGGAATTCCGCGGATAAACGTGACGCCTTCTCCGCGCGCCCGCCGAAAAAGGTCCTCGAACCCCTTTCCGAAAGCCCGGATGTCGATATAGAAGACGTAAATCTCCGTATCCGGCCAATGCTCTTTGATGAGTAAGGCGTCCTTGATGGTGTTCATGCAACAGACATTGCTGCAGTAAGGACTGCTGCGCTTACTCCTCGAGCCGATGCACTGGAGAAAAGCCACTTTCTGAGGCCTTCTGCGATCCGAGGGTCTGATGAGCTCGCCGGATGACGGGCCTCCGGCATTGATCAGCCGTTCGAATTCCAGGGTGGTGATGACATTGGGAAAGCGTCCGTACCCCAGTTCCGTGAGCGCGGTGGGATCGTAGACATCGACGCCCGTGGCCACCACGACGGTGCCGGCTTCTATTTCAAGCCATTGGTCCTTGTCCGCGAAGTTGATGCACTTGTGGGCGCACGCCTGGAAGCATCGATCGCAGGCCACGATGCCTGCGCTGTTCAGGCACAGATCCATGTCAATCATGAAGGTCGACGGCACCGCTTGGGCAAAGGGAAGATAGACTGCGCGGCGTATGGAAAGGCCGGCATTGAACTCGTCCGGCGCCAGCTGCGGACACGCTTCGATACAGTCGCCGCATGCGGTACACTCATTGGTCACATATCGGGCCTTCTTGAGAACCTTCAATTTGAAGTTGCCTATGTGCCCGGACACTTCTCTGATTTCCGACAAGGTGAGAAGGGTGATATTGGGGTGACGACCGACCTCGCTCATTTTGGGCGCGAGAATACATATGGAGCAGTCCATGGTGGGAAAGGTCTTGTCGATTTGGGCCATCCGGCCCCCAATACTGCCGCTCTTCTCGATCAGATAGACCTTGTACCCCGCGTCGGCCATGTCCAGAGCAGCCTGAATGCCCGCGACTCCCCCTCCAATGACCACTGCCTGACGATTCACCGGAACGGTCAACTCGAACTGCGGGGTGAGCCGTGTCGCTCGCCCTACGGCCATTTCGACAAGGTCCTTGGCCTTTTCCGTGGCGGCATCCTTGTCGTGGAGGTGAACCCATGAGCAGTGCTCCCGAATGTTTGCCATCTCCAACAAATAGGGATTCAGCCCGGCACTCTCACACGCCGCCCGAAACGTGGGTTCATGAAGTCGGGGCGTACACGAGGCGACGACGACCCGGTTGAGTCCGTGTTCCCTGATATCGGACTTGATCTGCTCCTGGCCGGGTTCCGAACACGTGTAAAGAGAATCTGAGGACAGCACGACACCCGGAAGAGTCGACGCATACTCGGCCACTTCTTCGCATCGTACCGTGCCGCCGATGTTTTTTCCGCAATGACACACGTACACGCCGATGCGCAGGTCATTGGAAGGGCCCGGACTCACTGATGATTCGTCTATGTTTTTCAATTGGAATACTTCCTCCGGCAAATCCGTTGTGTGGTCGTGAAATCGTGGCACGATTGTCCGGCATATGACAACAAATCCCCCTAACCCCCCTTTTTCTAAGGGGGAAATAGGCTGTTACCCCCTTTGGCAAAGGGGGGCAGGGGGGATTTTCATACAAAGGCCGAGGTCCAGCGAAAGAAGGCTGGATCCCGGCCTGCGCCGGGAAGACGGATGGGCCTCCGCATGGCCCAGCCAAGAATCCCTCGACTACTCAAACCAATCTACGAAGCCATACGCGCCTTCAGTTCAGCACCGTATTGATAACCTTTGTCGAAGGCCGAGATGTTGAGCTCTTCCGTCCCCGGGGGAATCGACTTCAAGACCGATTGCTTGAGCGAATCGTATTCCACGACGCCCCCAAGAGCAGCCAAAGCGCCCAGCATCACAATGTTCGCCACGATCCTTCGGCCCATTTCTTCCGCGATTCGAGTCGACGGAACTCTGAAAACGGTCACTCCCTCCGGTTCGCGGTCGATGGTCACCAGATCCTCATCCATGATCAGTATTCCGCCCGGCCTCATGGAACCGCCGTAGGTTCCCCACGCTCCCTGGCTCATGACGACCAGGACGTCCGGGAGCCCTACCTTTGGGTAGTAAATGGGGACGTCGGCTACCACCACGTCGGCACTGCACGATCCGCCCCGTGCTTCCGGTCCGTAACTCTGCGTGAATACTGCGTTCTTCCCATCGAACAGGGATGCGGCTTGTCCCAGGATATGACCGGAAAGGATGATTCCCTGGCCCCCAAAGCCTGCCAGTCGGACCTCTTTTTTTTCGGTCATGCGATCTTAACCTTCTCTTTCTGTTTCCCCTTGGCTTGAGCCGCTGAGACGATGCGGGAATTGTAGCTCGTCAGGAAGTCCGGACGGTCGACGTCGATGAACGTACCGACCACGATTTTCCCCCGGAGCTCGATTTCCGCGTCTCCCGGCGGGGCACCATTACGGATCTCAGAGTGCTCTCCGTAGAATTTCATCTCATCCAGGCCGGCGCCCAGTTTGTTGGGCCTGCCGTAGCCGGTGGGGCACGGAGCGATCGCTTCGACAAACGTGAATCCGGTCTTGTCGAACGTCTGGGAGATCGAGTGCACCAATTGCCGCGGGTGAAAGGTGGTCCATCGGGCCACATAGACCGCGCCGGCGGCATGGGCAAGGTGCGGCAGATTGAATCCCGGTTCCGCGTTGCCCCGAGGGGTAGTGGAGGTCTTCGCGCCGAGCGGTGTGGTCGGCGCCACCTGGCCGCCGGTCATACCGTAGTTGAAATTGTTGACGCAGATTACCTTCAGGTTCACATTGCGCCGCGCCGCGTGGATCATGTGATTCCCGCCGATCGCGAACAGATCGCCGTCGCCCGAGAATACGGTGACGTGCAAATCGGGCTTGGCCAGGGCCAGCCCCGTGGCAAACGGAATGGCACGGCCGTGGGTGGTGTGATAGGTATCCATGTTCAAATACCCGGCCACACGGCCCGTGCAGCCGATCCCCGACACCACCGCGCACTGGTCGGGCGTAATATTCTTACGCCTCATTGCCTCGATGAACGTCGTCAGCACCACTCCCAGACCACACCCGGGACACCAGATGTGAGGGATCCTCCCGGGCTTGAGGTACTCGTCGTGTGGATGAAGCCCGTGATCGTGCTTTATCGCTGCTTCTGCGGCTTCCTTGTCGAAAGGCTGCAATTCTCTAAGACGTACTTTCATGGATGCTCCAGGAATAGTGCCGGTGACCGCGGCACGCGAGTTTCCGCAGGTCCTTCGGCATGCAGTAAGGAAGATTCACAAGTATTCTCCCACGGCGTCCTCAATTTCTTCAGGCGTGTGGATCGAGCCGCCCATCAGCGCCATGAGCATGACCTCAGCCTTGCCCTGAGCCGTGCGTTCCACCTCGTACGCCACTTGACCGTAGTTGATTTCAGGCACCACGAAGGCCCGTACCCGTGGAGCGAGTTCCCGAATAAGGTTCGATGGGAAGGGCCACACGGTGATGAGACGAAGGAATCCGACCTTGTGGCCTCGATCCCGAAGGTTTTCAAAGGCTTGTCGGGCAACGCGGGCCGTGCACCCGTACGCCGTCAGAACCACCTCGGCATCCGTCAATCCAATTGCTTCGACCCGGATGATCTTTTCCGCGTTTTTTCGGATCTTGTCGACGATATGACGGACGTTCCGTTCCTGAACTATGTCCGTTATGACCGGATACCCCCGCTCATCGTGCGTCAGGCCTGTGACATGGACGTTGTATCCCTGCCCGGCCGTGGCCATGGGCGCGGGCAAGGACCCGGTGGACTCGAACGGAAAATAGTCGTTCTTCGGCATATTCGGATAGGTTCTCTCCACGACGGTGAGCTCCCGCCGAGGGGGAATGACGACCTTCTCGGTCATATGCCCCACCACTTCGTCGGCCATGACGAACACGGGCTGGCGATAGATCTCGGACAGATTGAACGCGTGAACGGTGAGGTCAAAACACTCCTGAGGAGAACTGGGCGCCAGAGCTATGCACCCGTAATCACCGTGGGAACCCCACCGGGCCTGCATGATGTCGGCCTGTCCCACGAGCGTGGGCAATCCGGTGGACGGGCCTCCGCGTTGGATGTTCACAACCACGCACGGCGTTTCCGTCATCATTCCAAGGCCGATATTCTCCATCATCAGGGAGAAACCGGGGCCCGAGGTCGAAGTCATGGACTTGACGCCACCCCAGGACGCACCAAGGATGGCCGCCATGGATGCTATCTCGTCTTCCATTTGGATGTACACGCCCCCCACCTCCGGAAGCCTCCGGGCCATACGTTCAGCCACTTCCGTTGCGGGAGTGATGGGATATCCGGCAAAGAAACGGCAGCCTGCGGCCAAGCCTCCCTCCGCGCATGCCGCGTCTCCGTGAATGAAGTGTTCGCCGGTAAGAATATCCTTGTGAGCCATGAAACGGTCCTACCTATTCAGAGCCTGGACCAGGCCTGTGCTGGAGCTGATTCCGCCGTTCAACGTCGATTTCGATCAGCTGTTGGTCGGTGATGGTGCTGAAGACCTTCGAGCCGTTGGAAGAGGAACAGACGAGACCGACCGTCCCACGGACCTAACGCCGGAGATATCGCTTGTCTTTTCGAGAAAAACGAGTGGTCACTCTCTGAATGTCCTCTTCGGTGATCTTCTTCGGCTCCTTCAACTGAGTGAAGATCGCGAATTCCGGACAGATGAGAGTGCAAAGCCCGCACTCGACACAGTCCTCGGCCTGAAACACCAATTCCGGGGGATGATATCCCTTGGAATTGAAGCGCTTGCTCACTTTCAGGCATCCGTTGGGGCAAAACTCTATGCAGAAGCCACAGCCTTTGCAGCGACTCTCGATGATGCGAACCTCGCCCTGTGGGATGGAATGAGCCTCGGCATCCAACGGCAATCGCCAGAATTTCATATTGTCGGGTCTCCAAATCGAAACGATAAAAGCTCATCAAGTATAAACCTTTTGTGCCGGGAGTCAATGGCGGCGGGGCGCCCCGGGAAAACGAAATCTCGAGGATTGCTTCATCGGGCGCAGCCCTGCTCGCCCCGAAATGCCCATGGTCCCACCCGCCGTCGTCTCGTCAATGGAAATCGGTAACGGGGTGGTCACGCGTATGCCGGGCAGGTCATTCGGCAAGCCCGCGGAACCGTCAGCAAGAAAGCATGCCTGCACGTCGAGTCACAAGGCCCGCCACAAAACCGGCATTCCAAAACGACAAGGTGATGAGCATCAGATGCGTGAACTGCACGGCGCGGGAAAGACTTCGCGTCTTGAGCCGGAATATGAGCACGAGACACGGCCATGCACATGCGAGGACGGCCAACCCCGCGGGGCTCCACCAAGTGAGCCCAACGAGAACAGCCGATCCCGTGAACACCGCGATGGGCACATAATGTATCCTTCTGAACATGCCGTATTTCCTCACCAGGTACCCTTGGGCCCTGCCGTACCTGTAGAGCATCCTTGCAAATCCGCGGTAGGTGCCCGGCCTGTAATGTGCCACGCACGCGGCCGGGTTGTAGATCAACCGGTATCCGCGTCGACGAATATGCAGGTCCAACTCGACGTCTTCTCCGGGCCACAGCTCTTCATTGAACCCTCCCACCTCCAACAGGACGCTTCTCCGATACATCACATTGCAGGTGGGGTTGTGTTCCGTCTCCTTGGCCCGAGTATCCGTCTTCACATAATCTGCAGCAAATCCTATTGTTTTGAGGAATGCGTGTATGATCGACCCCATGTGCGAGTCATCGTCGGGGCATAGCTGATTACCTCCTACCCCGGCGATCTCTGGGCCCGTGAAACCTTTCTCCAGCTCCGTCAACCAGTCGCGCTCCACAATGCAGTCACCGTCGGTGAACGCTACAAGATTTCCCCGCGCAAAGGCCATGCCGATGTTGCGCGCCTTGGACGGACCGCCTTTGGGCACCTGTACCAGCTTGACCTGAGGAAAGGTACGGCAGATCTCGGGAGTCTCGTCGGTGGATCCGTCGTCAACGACCACGATCTCGAAACTGGGATGACCGATTCGGACCAAGGAACTCAGGCACTGCTCGATGGTCTCTCGACAGTTGTGCACGGGGACGATTATGGAGACTCTCGGGGAGGTCTTGTCCATATTGGTACTCTTTTTCACAAAGTAGGTAGATCCATGAACACGGTTGCGGATTCTGGTTCGTCTTGACTACTGAAGACAAGAAAACTAACCACCAAGACACCACGGCACCAAGAAGAGAAAGAAAACCATCCACAGATTACTTAGCGCAGCCTTCGGCCGCAACCAAAAGAATTTTCACCACAGAGACACGGAGAGCACAGAGAGAAATGGAACCACGAATGAACACCAATGGACTCGAATAAGATGTAGGATGGGGTGAGTCTTCGAACCCCATCAATCGAGTCAAGCCGCAAACGATGGGGTTCGAAGACTCACCCCATCCTACACACGTCCTCTTTGCATGATAATTTGTGTTCATTGGTGTCCATTCGTGGTCCAGTCTTCTTGGTGGTTCACTCTGATCCGTGACCTCTGTGTCTCTGTGGTTGCCTTTTGTCTTGTCTTCTTGGTGTCTTTGTGGTTCATTCTTCCTTCTTCGCGGTGAATGGTTCCCTCGCATCGGTGTATTCAACTTCTCTCGCCCCAGAGGTAGCTCAGGAAGTTCCGTGCTCCGCGAAGTTTCCGATAGAGATCCGACCGGCTCCTGGTCTGCAAGAGGAATTTCATCATGTAGGTCGGCCGAAAATAGAAACGTTTCAATCCTCTGTCTACGGCTTCCTTCACCGCGTCCCGTCCCAGTCCAGGGTAATCGATGACGGCCGCCTGTTCCCCGCCGGAGAGCCAGTCATCCCATCTTTCCGTGTTGAGAAGATCCTGTTCCGCGCAGTAATCGAAATACGAGGTTCCCGGAAACGGAACTGCCGCAGAGAACTGGACGGTATGCAAGCCCAGGTCCAGAGCAAATCGTATAGTGTTTTCCATGGTTTGCTCCGTTTCTCCGGGCAGTCCCAAGACGAAGCAACCGTGAACGTCGATTCTCGTCTTGCGGGCAAGTTCCATGAAGCGCAACGCATCTTCCACGGTTTCCTTCTTCTGAATGGCCGACAGGATCCGCGAATCCCCTGATTCAAATCCCACGAGCAGCTCTCTGCATCCGGCCCGTTTCATCAATCGAAACAACTCTTCGTCCGCGGTGTCCGTCCGCGCGTTGACCGAAAATGTGATCTTGAGTCCACGGGAAAGGATTTCCTCACATATTGCCGCCGCGTTGGATTTCACCAGCGTGAACGTATCGTCTTCGAAGAAGAACTCTCCACCTTGGGCAACTTGGGGACACAATGCGATGTCGTGTTCGATTTCATCGACGACTCTGACGGGGGATCGAAGCCGAACCCGGTTTCCGTGCATCACCTGGGGCCACAAGCAAAAGGTGCAACGGTGAGGACAACCGCGGCCTGAAAATATGTCGATGTATGGATACAACTTACCGCCGTCGAAATATCGCATCAAGTCCAGATGATGCCACGCGGGAAAGGGCAGCGAGTCCAGATCTTCCACCAGAGGACGCGGTTCGGTGACAATCGGATCTCCGCTCTCGCCACGGTACGCGATGCCCTTGACGCGGCTCAAGTCATTGAAGTTGCGCACCACATCAAGGACCGTATAGTCGTATTCTCCAATACAAGCGACGTCGATCGACCCGGCGGCCAGTCTCAGGGTGTCTTCGGGCAATGCCGACACATGGGGCCCGACCATGATGACGCGGGCTTGGCTCTCTTGTTTGCAGATCCGTGCGCAGTCGATATCGGAATAGATGCTGGGCGTGGTGGTGTCCAACACGACAAAGTCGGGATGTTCCCTTCGCACGAGTCGTCTGAGGTCCTCCTTGTCCCAGTCCATGGCGGGGAAATCGTACAGCCTGGCTGCAATGCCGGCTTCTTCCAGTACCGCCGCCGCGTACGCGAGCCAATCCGGGGCCCTCAGGACTCGCCCTCTGGTACGAGCCGCCCATCGCTGCGTCCTGTTGAAACCCTTCACGTACGGTTCATTGATGACCAATACCTTGGGTTCGTTGCGGTTCTGCATGAAGTGATTCTCAGAAGTCGGAAGTCTCGGCACCGGCCGACCATTCTTGATCGTTGGCCCTGCCGAGCTTGAACATGGCGAGGAAAAAGGATGAAAAGACCACCTGAAAACCGAGCGCGATGATTGTCGTGGCGACAAACACGGTATGGGTGGACCCGAGATGTCCCATACCTCGTGCAAGCCATGTCACCAGGATGGCAAGATCCGCGAGCAACCCCAGCAAGATCATCATTGCACCCACGGCCACACCGGCTTCCAGGGTGAACCACCCGAGCATTCTTGCGAAAACCTTTCCTCTCATCTCAAACTGGTCATTCATGGCAAAGGTCTTGGCAAATGCGCCGAGACAGAGAATCTGGAATCCCAGCAGAGACATCAGACAACCCAACGCCAACCAGTGGACGCCCAGGTACAATCCCCAGATGACGACTGGACCCAACAAGAGCAACATCTGCAGTATGAGCCCCGGAATGAAGAGCAGGAAGCCGGGTATGAGATAGAGGTAGTCAGGGGCGTAAAAGAGAAGCAGCCTGAGGTGTCGCCATCCGTCACGGAACGACCTCAGGTGCGGGGCACGGGTACGGCCGTCTTTGTGCAGCGTGATGGGTATCTCGGTGATCTTCAGGTCCCGGTTCTTGGCTTTCACCACCATTTCCGTCGCGAACTCCATGCCGGTAGCCTGCAGGTTCATCTTCTCGTACGACTCCCTGGTAAATCCGCGCATGCCGCAATGCGCGTCGCTCACTCCCGTCCTGAAGAATATGTTCATGAGGCCGGACAAGAACGGATTCCCGAAATACCTGTGGAGCGGCGGCATCGCGCCGGGAAGTATCGTCCCCTTGAGTCTCGTGCCCATGACCAGATCGTACCCTTCTCGCAACTTGTCCACAAACGGACCCATGGAACTCCAGTCATAGGAGTCGTCGCAATCGGCCATGATGCAATAGCGTCCGCGGGATGCGGCAATTGCGGCCTGAAGGGCCGCACCGTAGCCCCGTACCGGCTGATGAACGACCCTGGCGCCAAGGGATTCGGCAATCTCCGGTGAACGGTCCGTCGATCCGTTGTCGCCGACGACGACTTCTCCGCGGATCCCAAGGGCCGCGAAGCAATTGATCGCCTTCATCACACACGTCCCAACCGTCTGTTCCTCGTTGAGGCAGGGCATAACCGCCGAGACCTCTATGTTCTGCTCCGTCAAGGACATAGACAATCTCCCCAACCAAGGTTCCTCGAACCGCACCAATGATCTACCGTATATGTGTCGTCGCGTACCGCCACACTCTCCACGGACAAGACATACAACGATCACGGCGGAGACCGATCCGCCCATCGCATCCTCGTGTGTGGAAACGGTCCTCCGCTTCTCACGGTCCATTCTATCAGTGCGCACGGCCCAATTCAAGCGTGGGGTGCGACCGGGAGTGTCGTGCCTGACTCGCGGTGAATCGGTCCAAGTTCACGGCATCAGTCCGCAGGTGCCGGACCGGTCTCCACGAGCGGCTGAATCTCGCCCACCCAGAAGTGGGGGAACGCTGAGATCGGCCTGAATCTTCGCTGCACGGAATACCCGGCCAGAGGACCGGACATAAGGTTCTTCCACATATCGTCGTAAAATGCCCCGTATACCCTCCTTCCGGCTTTCAAATGAAATTCCGTCAGCTTGGAGAAGTCCTTGAAGCGGTCCCTGTAGGGAAACGCAATTCGTACACGGTCGTTTTCAATGAGCCTCATGAACGGGTCCACCACGGGGGCCGTAAAAAAGATCGAATTCGGGGGTATGACTCGGCGCAAGGACTCCCCAATGGTGTAGTTGACGACGCGCTGATTGCGGTGCACGGGATAATCGTACACAAGGGCCGTCAAACTCGACCAGGTCAGCGCTACGACCAGGGCCGTCCAAACGACCCCTTTCATGAGACGGATCTCGCCGCCGCTCACTAATTCGCCGACCGCAATAAGCGCCAAGAGAAACGCAGCGACAAACAATGGAAACAACAGGAGAGGAAGCTCGAGGTAGTCGACGTATCCTAACCATTTGTGAACAAAGAAGAAATATGCCAAGACAGTGACGAAGGATACGATCGCCGAAGTCGGGAAACTCGGAGGCGCGCCCCACCGCGCGCGTATCTCCCGTATGGCGTACGCACTCAGAATTGAGAAAAAGGGGAAGAGCGGCAGGAAGTATCGGTAATTCAGGCAGAGCCCGCCTTCATAGGCCCCGGAAGCGTGAAACGCATGCGAATAGTATCCAACGGTGATTACCGGCATCAGGAAGAGTATGGTCAGGGCGGGGCCGTCTTCGTGTCGTCGCGCGATCCTGAGCAGGGGGATCAATAAGATGACCAGGTATGGCATACTTTGCAGCAAAGCCTTTTTCTGAGCGCCTATGTACACGACGCCGTCTCCGGAACTCCTGCTCATTGCCGGTCTTACCAGATCGGGGTCGAGCGACCTGATGTCTACCACCGACACGTATGAGTAAGTGGCGACTTCCACGATCAGACTCCTCGTTGGAGGAATGACGACCAGAGCCATAAGAACAATGCCGGCGGTCAGGTAGAGGCTTTTCCGCCGACGATTGACGAAGTCGGTGAATCTCGACCGCGTGATCGCCCACATGACGGCCACCACGCCGACCAAGGCGGCGCCGAAGTAGGGTGACATATTCGTCGGCCCCCCATAGGAGAAGGGCGAGAACATACCGAACTTCGCCTCGTTCACCATGGCGAAGATCGTAAGTCCCGGGAGCATGCCGGCGATCACGGCGAGGGCTTCCCGAGGACGCCACGGCCTTTGGAACAGGAAGGGCAAGATCAAGACCGGGTACAAGAAGACCCCTTCCATTCTTATGGACGTTGCAAATCCCCCAATGAGACCCGCTCCGAGCGCCAAGTAGAGAGAAGTCAATCGGTCCGTGGAAAGGTACGAGCACACGAACAGATAGAACGCGGCCGTGATGAAAAGCATGGACGTTGTGTGAGGCCAGGCGGCTTGGGAGTATTCCCAGGCAAAAGTGCAGAGAACGAGGATGAGGCACGCGTTCAACGCAAGGTCCAAATCGTTGAAGATTTTCCGTGCGGTCGCGTAACAGAGTACGACCACGCCGGCAAACGAGACCGCGTTGCACAAGAAGAGGCCGTAAAAACCCATGAGAAGGTAAAATGGATAGGTAAGAACGGTAAATAGGTATGGATACTGACTGACCGAACGCCCCTTGAACGGCGCCGTGAACTTGTGGTACAGCTCGGGCGAAGGGAATTCCTCGTACCCGTTCCATATTTCGAAACCGCCGATCTGCACGAAGCCCTTGGATGCCCAGTGGTAAATCACTTCATCGATGAGAAGGTAGCCGGGTACGATGAAGAAGAGCGTGACAACAACATGAACAAATCCAAGAACCAGAAGAACGTACGTTTTGATCCGCACTGTGGAGACTGAATCGTGGTTGATTGTCGCTCCCTGATTCATGATGCGTTCCTTTCCACAGTGCGTGCAGCTTGGTACACTCGTGCGTGACGGGGGGCCTTATGGGATGCTTAGATTCCCACGGCAGCTTGAAGTGCATCCCACCGTCGGGCGGGAATCCGCGTCGATTTGAGTCACCCTTGGGCACGCATGGTATCCGCCGCATCGGTGCCCTAAATGCCTGATCGTCCATACGCAACCTTGTACCGAGTACGCGGCGCGATCCCTTCCGCAAGGGCCTGAGGCGACCTGATAAGCTCCTTGATTCGCGTTTCCCGTGGCGTGGTTACCTACGAGTCGTGCATGGCCGAATGACATTGTGCTCCGTGTAGCATCAGCTACCTGAGTGCTCATGTCAATGGGAATTTCCGTCACTGCCGGGTGCAGGCGGCCTATCACCAGGCACCGCGGTTGCGGCTCGCGTCGTCTCGGCCGGCTTTCTGCAAAGTGAGAAGCAGTGGACCGATTTCGCACCACGGAGAGAACATCCGCAGCCAAAAGCCTGCTTAAGAGGAGCATCGCACGTCCTCAACCGTACACGCGGTCGTTGCGCCAAAGACGCGGAACACTCACGGCTCTTTACATGCGATTCGCTATGTTCTATAAGGTGATTTCGCGCAGCCCGACTGAAGGTCGGATAATCTGGTGCGATTGAAACCTCGGCAGCCCGCCTTGGATCGCACGGCACGCACTGTGAGCTTTTCGGGGGCGATCCTCTCAGACTGCACAAGGTTTATCAAGTGAAAAGCTGAAGATCCGTCGCCTCGATGGAAGGCGATCAGACTTGCCGGTCCGGCATGTCCGATTGGAGAGGTCGGACAATTCCGGGATCCAAGAGTCACCCGAAGAGAGTTGAGCATGAAGCAGAAAAAGAAGGCTGAACCGGTGCAACCCAAATCCCAACGGAAAGTGTTCCAAGAATATTCGGAGGCCTTCGTCGTAGCGGTCGTTCTGGCCATACTCATAAGGGCGCTCCTCATTCAGGCTTTCAAGATACCGTCCGGATCCATGATTCCCACGCTTCTCGTCGGCGACCACATCCTTGTCAATAAGCTTTTCTATGGAATTCGCGTCCCTTTTACAAAAGCAAGATGGCCGCGGATAACGGAACCCGGAAGAGGTGACGTGATCGTCTTCGTCTACCCTGAAGACAGGTCCAAGGATTTCATCAAACGGGTTGTAGCGGTGGGTGGAGACACGATCGAGATACGGGACAAGACGGTCTTTATAAACGGCGAACCCACGCACAACCCGAAAGTTCAATTCTCCAGTAATGTGACCTTGCCGGGTGATATCAGCCCGCGGGACAATATGCCTCCGGTCAAAGTGCCGGAGGGACACTTGTTTGTCATGGGAGACAACCGAGATTACAGCCACGACAGCAGATGGTGGAGATTCGTTCCCGTGGAGGACGTCAAGGGCGAAGCGTTCCTGATCTACTACTCGGCCGAGCACTTTCCGGGCGTCAAGTGGGGCCGGATCTTCAACATTATTCGATGACGCTTCCGAATGGGACTCCGCCGTCATGAGCGTTTCTCCGGCACAAGGGGGCGCCATGCGCGGACCTCCATGCATGCCGCGGGCTTTCGCCGCCCGCAACGGGAGTCCCGAAGATTCGGTTGCAACAGCAACGCAACCAACATCGGTTTCCACCTGAGTCGAGCCGCGTCCCACCACAGTCGCCCCCGGTTTCCGGAGTATTCTCTCCGGGGCCCCCTCGTCGGCCGTCTTCGCTCGTGGGGAGCAACGGGATTCGTCCCGGCGTTCTTGACGTCTCGGTCCCCAATGAGGTCCCGTATGACGGCAGGTGCCGGATATTTTGTATGATTGTCGATGCTCACTGCCATATATTCACGGAACGTATCGTGGCGAACGTGAATGCCAGGCCGGCCATGGTCCGGGACCTGAAGCTGAACACTCACGACGCATTGCCGAGGCTGGATCCGAGAGCGTTGGACGAATCCGCTGCGGCTCACGACATACACCTCTGTGTCCTCCTTCCGACGGCCGGTCCGGAAAGGGTACGGAGTGAAAACGACCGATTCATCGAGTTCGCCGTACGATCACGAAGGCTCAGGACCCTCGGGACTCTCCATCCGGCCATGCGGGACCTTTCAGGCGAGGCGTCACGCATCTTGGATTACGGTATCAACGGGTTCAAGTTCTCCAGCTTCTCTCAGCGCTTTGACCTGAGGTCGCGGGAGGTCGAGCGCATGTTGACCGAGATCGAACTCCTGGGCGTCGATCGAAACACCAGGCCGGTTCTTGTCTTTGACACGTTTGCCCGAGCCGATGTTCATTTTGCCGCACCCCCCGACTACTTGACCACCCCGTCCCGGCTGTTCCGACTCACCGGCCGACACCCGGGAATCAATTTCGTGGCCGCACACATGGGCGGGCTCCTCGCGGATTTTGACGAGTTGCGCCGAGACCTGCTTCCCGCACGGAATCTCTACCTGGATACGGCCAACGCCGCGCACACGCTTGAGGAGGATCAGTTCGTGGAACTGCTCCGTATACACGGAGCCGCGCATATTCTCTTCGGCACGGACTGGCCCTGGTTCGTCCATGCGTCGGAACCGGCGAAGGTTCGCGCGCTGCTGGTGAAGGCGGGGTACGACGAATCGCAACAGAGTGACGTTTTCGGCGCAAATGCGATGCGACTTTTCGGGCTGTGATTGAAGGTCCGCACGCTCGACGTACCTGCCGGACATCATCCGGTCCCCGGGAAACGGTGAAGCCATGAACTTGAAACAAGTGCTCAACGCCGCGATCGGTCCCTTGGACGACTATTGCGACGGATACGGAAACCCTGGAGCATCGGGATTAGGTTACGTTTCTCTTCTCAAATTGGAAACGGGCATAGTGAGAATGGACATGGATACGCTCCTCGAGGGAATCGTGTCCTACGACCGAGCGGAATCCACCGGAACCTATATGGGGCAGATAAACATGATTTCCGCGTCATCGTTCAACGGTCTGAACGGCGCGGTGTGGGGATATCATGCGGCAAAGGCGGACTCCATCGCCGACGGATCCATCGAGCCCCTGACGATCAAGACACGACGCGACGGGGTTCCCATACCGGTCTATCCGGTACGGCCCCTGCTGGACGCAGGCATGCGTCTGTTCGGAACCAATGAGAGCCGGCGCTTTCCCTTGCTTCCCGGCGCGCATGTGAACTGTGCGGCGAAGTCGTACCATGCGGATGGTCCGTGTCAAATCTGGTGTGCCATAGCTCTCGCCATTGCGGAGGATCGCGACAAGGACGCGAATCTCTTCATCGAGGACTGCGGTGCGTTCAAGACCAACGAAGGAGCGAATGCGCGGATACCGTATCTCGATTACTTAGTCGAAAACATTGCTGAAAGCGTCATCCGGTGCGGTGACAATAATAGGGTCAAGTACAAGGAGATCTTTGTAGGGTACAAGTCGGCGACCGTTCCCGAGGGGCACATGGGTTGCGCGCTGACCTGCGCGCCGTACGTGGTGCTTGCCAAAAATGCGGTTCCGCGACCCGGCCCACCGGAGATCCTCACGGACATGACCGTCTCGCAATGGGAAGAGGCCCTGGGATTGGGAGGTCTGTAGAAGCCGGAAGCGCGGCCTGCGGGGGACAAAGGATCAACCACCAGCGGCACGAGGACACAAGAGGGCCGGCGTTCCGCTCATGGGGCTAGCGTCCCTGCCGCCTGTTTTTGCGATTCACTGGGATTTCCCACGGAAGTACTGACAGACAATAGGGAACTTGGACCGGCGAAGTATGTGAGGCAGGGAAGTTGCCC
>JAVHLK010000091.1 GCA_031082285.1 Desulfomonilaceae bacterium | reverse complement strand
ATCACCGCGATCGCGGGTCTGACTCGATCGAGAAAGCGTTCCGTGGATGACGAGCGGCTGCCGTGATGTCCCACTTTGAGCACGGTCGAGTCGAGCCTCATGCCCGATGCGAGTATCTCTTCTTCTCCCTCTTCCATCAAATCCCCGGTGAAAAGGAAGGAAATGTCCCCGTAAGCGATTCTACAGATCACGGACGCGTTGTTGACCACATTTGATGAACCACCCCCGGAGATCGTGCGACACGGCTTGTTGAGAAAGACAAGTTCCCCGCGGCCCAGCTTCACGGGGGGGCACGACCGGTCGGCGTACTCGATGGGAATTTTCAGAAGGTGGGCCGTGTCGACGAGTTGTTCGTGAAGGGGCACGGAAATCTTGTGTACATTGAGCCAGAGGCGTTCGGGACGGATATCCTTGATGACGGACGGGACCCCTCCCATGTGATCGACTTCAGGGTGCGTCACCACGACTCCGTCCAAGGAGCTCACTGCGCCCCATCTCAAAAAAGGCAGGAGAATGCTCTTGCCCGTGTCGAAGTATCTGTTCTTGATCCCTCCGTCGATAATGAGGCCCTTTGAACCCGGGGCCTTTACAAAAGCGGCATCAGCCTGTCCTACATTGAGGAACACCACGGTCAGGTGGTTCTTGTCGCCCTTCCACCAGAACCCGGAAGTGAGCGCACAGGCCGCGGCACACGCGGCCGCGACAGCAACCCATAAACGCTTGCGGGAAGGCATGCGCGCGTACCAGAGCACGGCGAAGGCCGCGGCGAGGACCAGTGCGAAGTGCAGGTTTCCCCAGGAGGGCGGACTGAGGGTGCTCCCGGGGAGATCGGAGAAGAACGATGCGATTCTCACGATGCCCCACACAGCCGCCTCAGCGGGAACAAGCAACACCGCGCCCAATTGGGGGACCACGGTGCCGACCAAGGTTGCGGGGAGCCCGAAGGAAAGTGACGCGGTGAGGAGAAACCCTGCCGGCAGGTTGGAAAACAGCGTGTAGGAGGGAAACATATGGAACGTCTCAAGCAGGAACGGCAGGGCGGCCAAACCGGCTGCCATGGTAGTCATGAGGAGCATTCCGAAGTGTCGCTTCAGCCGGCTCACGACATCGAACGAATCACGTACGGGATACGCGTCGGCGTCACCGGACCAACTCGACGTCGCGTGGGTCTTGTTCTTTCCGAGACGTTCCCAGAGGGGAGTCACCGCGAGAAGGATGCCGGCGACCGCGGCAAAGGAGAGTTGGAACCCTGGCGAAAACAAGGCAAGGGGATACCCAAGGAGAATGACCAGCGCTGCCAGTGCCAGGATGTTGAAAGAATTCCATTTATGGTCACACAAAATGGCCCACGCGGCAACGGTCCCAATCACCGCGGCCCGTATGGCCGGAATCCTCGACCCCACGATCAGGCAGTAGGTGACAATTGCCGGGATCGCGGCGACGGCTGCGATCTTCTTTGCCGGCAACCACAGTAGGACCATGGGAACAGCCCTTACCGCAACTCGCACACCGGCGACAACCATCAAGACGACGATTCCGACGTGCAACCCGGATGCCGAAAGCATGTGAGCAAGGCCTGAGGCCGCGAATGCTTCACTCAATGAGCGCTCGTCCCCCCGTCCCACAGGAACGTCGAGTTCTCCTCGGTCCCCGAGGATGATCCCCTTGAGTACAGCGCGCACCGCACGGCGGTCGTCTTCCGGCAGAGCAAGAGCCGCCCGTGTTTCGAGAAAATTTGCCATGGTTTCTCGAAGGTGAAACACCAGTGCGCGCGGATGTGCGCGCACACCTCTTCGGAGGATGATGAGCGAGCCTGAGCCGTGCGCCGACGCAAGCCACGCTATCTTGTTGTTGATATTATAAAGTTCCCAGTCGAATTCGCCGGGATTACCCCTGTTTACGGGTCGCCTCACGCGCGAATGAAAGGCAATTCGGTCCCCGTACTCAAGACCGACGTCATTGTGCCTGAGAAACAGCCTCCCCTTTCCGGGGAGAGGCATGCCGGCGGCCGCCACGGTACCCGAACCCAGTATAAGCGTCCGAGCGCCGGGCTTGGTCGCGGACACGCTTAGAACCGTCGCATGGACCACGACCTGCGAGTCCGGAGGCCGAAAGTCTTGGTTCCAAGTGAGGGCTCGATCGCCTTGAAAGAATCCGAGGAACACGAACGTCAGGGCCCCCAGGGTCCAGAGCCGTGTTTCGGGTTTTCGTTTGAGTACCGGCAGACATAAACTCAAGAGTACAACCGCAATGAGGCCCCAGAGGGGATCGAGATTTCCGCGAACCACTCTCGCGGCCGCAGTCCCTATCCCCAAGCAAAAGACCGCGGCCACAAGGGGATAGTGATGCAGCCGGAATTGAAACAGCGTTCTCATCACCGAGTTGCTTCTCTTGACAATAAACTCTTGATCATCCGTTCCCGGAGTGATAATCCAAGTTCAAACCGTGGCCTTCTTCAACCTGGTGTGCACTCGAGGCGACTTGTCCGAAGGAATGGTATCCGGCCACTGAACGTCTCGACGAATTTCACATAAATTCGTATGCTTAACAAGCAGAAATCAGCGAGCCAGGTGGACTTGGATTCACAGATGGAATCTTTTGGAGCATATCTGAAGGCCCTCCGAGAAGAGAAGGGAAAGACCCTCGAAGAGATTGCCGAGAATACCAAGATCGCCGTCTCCAATCTGGAGTTCTTGGAGAGCGACCGTTTCGATCTGCTGCCTCCTCGCGTCTTTGTAAAGGGATTCATTCGCTCGTACGTCCGTGAACTGGGTCTGAGCCCCGAGGAGGCCATGGTACGTTTCGATGCGTTCACTAAGGAAGGGGAGCTCCCTGATTATGAAGAAGAGGAGCACCCGGTGTTCCATCAGAAGCCGGCTGCCGCCTCATTTATCTCAAGCACCTGGTTCACGGGACTACTCACCGCGGCAGGAATCATTTCATTGATCATACTCCTTGTCACGGGTGTGACCCGCCTTATTGAGACCGACGACCAGGCCGGCGTATCGCAACCGGGCGTTCGAACCGCGCAACCGTTCGGGTACGCGCCGAACGGCGATGCTCCTCCCGAAGATCAAAGCCGGAACCAACAGGCGTTTTCCGACCTGCCGCGACACCAGGCTGGTAAGAAAACCCTCGAAATCAGGGCACTGGCCGGCACGTGGATTCGGGTGGCTCCTGATTCCGGCCCCGCCGAAGAACTCATGATGGCCCCCGGTGATATCCAGGTATTCACTGCCAACGAGGGCTTTTCACTGCAAACCGGCAACGCGGGCGGCATTCGCATCAGATTCGAGGGTCGCGAATTGCCCGCACTGGGCAAGGCGAATCAGACCCTTTCCTTGACCCTGCCCTAACACCCCTTTAATGGTCTCTTTGAGGGCCGGCGTCCGACGCGGCGACGCTGAAGGCTCATCGACACAAGGTCATGGAGGACGATTCAAGGATTCAATATGGCTCGACTACAAAAAAAACTCCTTCTCGTGATTCCCGTCGAAGTGCAAGACGACCTGCTTCCGGTGGTGGAGTCCGAAGGGTGGCACACAGTAAAAGACCTGTTCAGGAAAACGGACACCTCGTACAATCGGGATTGGAACGGCAAATATGTGCTGGACCAGGATGAGATCCCTTGGAAGGTCTCCAATGAGGAACTTTTGTGTTTGACGCCCGCGCAGGGCGATGTCGTCGTAATTTCGGACGGGAAATATCATCTCGCCGAGAAGCTTACGCTTTTCAAAGACACTGACGGTTCGTTCTATGTAATGGAGGACGATTTAGAGGGGCTTTTCTCCTGAAGGGAGCGAAGAAGGAAACATTTGGAGCGACTGATTTGCGGTGAGCTGGAGACTCCCGTACGTGATGCCGTTTCGGTGAGGATCCCTCCCCGGAACAGGGTCCCGGACATCGCACGTCTCTCTCCATATTCTCGAGCGGACCGCTTCCCCTGCAAGGGCGAGTCGGTGAGTCGAACAATCCGGCCGTCGGCCCCACACGGTCGTTGTTCGAAGCTCTGCGCACTCGCATGGCAAGCAACCGCGTCGCGAGACTAGATCATGAGATCCAACAAACCGAGATTTCGTATGAAACTGCGCCTGGCCAAGGCGAAACGTCTGAGAAGAGGCGTTGAAATCACTGCCGGGCTTCCGTCAAATCCCGTGTTTTTTTTCAAGAAAAAAAGTCTCAACGATCTGAGACAATGATTCACGCTGCGATTCCGGGCATGCGATCGGTCATGGTACTCCTGTGCGTCCGCTCGCCCGGTGTTGAGCCTCCGACCAGGGAGAGACGCGTCAATGCGGAGAGATCCGGCGACAGGCGGCCTGGAGCATTTTGCACCATCCAGTCCGGCTCGAATGCGGTCCGCTCTCTTCGTTGCAGCCGTTCTGTCCGCTCGGAGGGACTTGAGCGGCCAAACCCGGTCTCTCATCATAGCCGGAGTGTCTGAATTTGACATTCATGATGACGAAGGACGCTCCGAAGGACTTTCCGCGGCGCTGGAGTCTTCCGGTGCGCCGACTCGGCCGAGTCCGGGAGTCCTGTCATTACGCCGAGCCGCGCTCCGAGCCGAAGACTGGTACGGCCGCGGCATCCGGCCTTTGTTCGGCAAGTTTCCCACGAGACCTCATGGGGCCGCTGCCGTTCCGACCTCCGTGCTCTTTGCACAAGGCAACCTGTCTATTGTGGGAAATCCCGCGGCCGCGGTCTTGAATTCACGGAAGTCCAGACGCGTGTCACCCGGGGACGAGTGGCTTACCAAAACCAGGCTGCTGGTCGAGTACGCGCTCAAGAATCGTATGGCAGTGGTGACGAGTTTCGGCAATCTTCCCTATGCCGTTGTCGGTTGTCTGGCGAAAGGATCGAGGGTCGTGGCGGTGTGCGATGGAGTCTTGCCGTTCATGGCGGGCACCACGCAGCGCGACCGATTTGCCGGAGAGTACGGGGACCTCTTTGTCCCGGAAAGCACCTTGTTCGTGTCATCGTTTCCGCCCGGGCCTCTGCCGTCACGTTCCGTTCGCTTCATGGAACGGGACTCGATGGTGGCGGAACTCGCCTCAACCCTCCTTGTAGGAGAAATCCGTCCTAAAGGAAACATGGAAGCCCTTGTGAGGGCCGCGAAGAAACGGAATATCGCTGTTCTTGGGGTTGAAACCGGTTCCAATGGGATCCCGTCCATCAGCGCGGCCTCCATCTTGTCGGTTGGGGCAGGCCGTAAGAAGAGGAACGGCGGGGTAACCCGACAAGAGGCCGGTGGCTCTCGGAGGGAAACGAACCGCCAAGAAACGGATTCGGTCACTGCCCATCCGGATGCCCGAGCAACAGGAGCCGGGGACTCCGGAGAATCTCTCCGCACGCACCGGAGGAGCTACCTGAAGCCGGTTGTATGTGGTTCGTTCAGGCAGGGAACGAGATCTCGTTGCCTGGTTCACTACACGCGCTCCTGCCCCGGGCCTTGGCCGGGACAAACCATTGCTCAATATTGCCGTTCCTTGATCGACGGCAAAGACGGCGCGGCCCACACCGCATTCGATACGTTAAGTCGAATTCTCCGGGAAGGCATGATTCGGGGGAGTAGCCGCATGATACGAGGAACCGTGCCGGTAGTCTCTTTCACTGAATTTCTTCCCCACGATCTGTCGCATTTGATCAAATGGAGACCGGGCCTGGTTCGCTGGACTTTCGAGCCTTACGGAATAGGCATCGCGAGAGAATCGTTGTTCAAACTGGGGGCCCGTCAAGTCGTATACGGAAACAAAGGAGTCTATGAGTCGCTTCCTCCAGGGGAGAAACATCTTTTTCAGTCGATCGATCGCACGTGCAGCGATTGGTCCGAAGAAAAGGAATGGCGACTCAAAGGAGATCTGATCCTCAAGGACGTCGGACCCGAAGCTCTGGTCGTTTTTGTTCGCACCGTGCAGGAAGCCGCCAAGATCGCTGCCGGGTACGCGTTCGCCGTGATGCCGGGAAGCATCCTTCGGGGGCCGTAGGTGATTCCCCGTTCCGGCGGACGGTAGGTGACCCGGTCGGGTACCGAAGAAATCGTTGTGACGTGAATCGTCAATAGTGTGATAGATGAATAGAGGCGACCCGTTCCCATCTCCCGGTCAACGATCGTACCGCAGCGGTCGAGATGGACGTTTTGGGGTGTGTGCATGCCGTATTACGAAATCTACTGTTCCGTCACTTTCTTCATCCTGGGAGCCGTCGTGGGGAGCTTCCTCAATGTGGTTATCTTGCGCGTCCCGGAAGGCGCTTCAATCGTGCATCCGCCATCCCGATGTCCGGACTGCGGCAGCGCCGTTCGCTTCTACGACAACGTCCCCATATTGAGCTTCCTGGTGCTGGGGGGCCGCTGCAGAGACTGCGGAAGCCGAATCTCCTTCCGATACCCGTTGATTGAATTCACGACCGCACTCCTCAGTTTGGCGCTCTACAAGAAGTTCGGAATTTCTCCCGCGTTCATGGTCTTCTTCCCTTATTGCTGCGCCATGATCGTCGTGTTCTGGATCGATCTGGACCACATGATCATCCCGGACGTTATTACCATCAACGGCATTGCCGTAGGGGTCATCGTCTCGCTTGTCGGATTCATTCCCTACATGAACATCAAGACGTCACTCCTGGGAACGCTCTTTGGAGGCGCAATCCTCTACCTCCCGGCGATAGTCTACGAGAAGCTCCGTGGGGCCGAAGGACTGGGAGGAGGGGACATAAAACTTCTGGCAACGATCGGAGCATTTTCGGGCGTGCACGGCGTCATTTTCGTTCTGTTCTTCGCTTCTCTCGTCGGCTCCGCAGTCGCTCTGGTTACCATGGCGGTCAAAGGTTCGTCCGCCAAGACGCCCATTCCGTTCGGGCCGTTTCTTACGACCACAGGAATTGTGTACGTGTTCGTGGGACAACGGGTGATAGACAACTTCTATGCCTTGTCACATGCGTTCTAAATACTGAGTTTCCCGACAGCGGTCACGTGTTCTCGACCCTTTCGCGATCGCCGCGTCGCTCCGCTCATCTCCATGTCATGCTTGATTCAACCGGTCATGCGTAACTGAATGCATACGGTTGAAAAAGATTGCCGCATTTTTGTTCGACTCCTAACGCTGTTCTAACAAAGAAGATCCAAGCTGGCCCGTGAGTAACCATGGAGACTCGACAAAATTTCTTCGTAAGGCTATGAGGAGGTGTACGTGATGAGGACAATCTTGTCACTTATCCTGGCAGCCGGCCTGTTGATTGCGTCCCCCGCCGGTGCGGTTGAATTGGATCCCGGACTCCAGCCGTATAAGGCGATCAGCGGGGTGTCGGGCAATCTCAAGAGCGTGGGATCCGACACGCTGAACAATCTCCTGACCCTGTGGTCTGAAGGATTCAGGAGCGCCTATCCCGGCATCAAGATTTCCATTGAAGGCAAAGGTTCTTCGACCGCGCCGCCGGCTCTGATTGAGGCAACGGCGCAGTTCGGTCCCATGTCGCGTGAAATGAAGGCCAATGAGATCGATGCCTTTGAGAAAAAATTCGGATACAAACCCTCGGTCGCTCGCGTAGCCGTCGACGCATTGGCCGTCTTCGTCAATAAGGATAATCCCATTAAGTGCCTCACCTTGAAGCAGCTCGACGGGATGTTCTCGAAGACCCTCAAGGGAGGAGGAAAGGAGATCAGGACCTGGGGAGACCTGGGCCTCACCGGTGAATGGGCCGACAAACCGATCTCCCTGTACGGTCGTAATTCCGCCTCGGGCACGTACGGCTATTTCAAGGAGTTGGCGCTGTTCAAGGGCGACTACAAGGATAGTGTGAAGGAGCAGCCCGGATCTTCGGCCGTTGTTCAAGGCGTGGCTTCGGATAAATACGCCATAGGCTATTCGGGAGTCGGGTACAAGACCGCGGATGTGCGAATCGTGCCGTTGTCGGTGAAAGAAGGCAAGTGCTACGATGCCGATGCGGAGAACGCGTACAGCGGCGATTACCCGTTGGCGCGATTTCTCTACATCTATTTCAATAAGAAGCCCAATCAATCGCTCGATCCGCTCATGGGGGAGTTCATTAAATATATGTACTCCAGACCGGGGCAACAGGTCGTGATCAAAGACGGATTCTTCCCGGTATCCAAGGCGTTGGCCGATGAAGACATGAAAAAGGTCGGCATCGAATAGACTAATGTTGGGGACATGAGGTCTTGGCGGAGGACGCATCTTGCGATCCTCCGCCTTTGCATTGATTGGTGAGCGGACACGGGAACGGAAGTCTTAAAGACGCTTTTCACAGAGGCACGCGCAATGATCGATTCCAGAGGACGGGGTCCCAAGAAAACAAGAGCTTGGGTCCTCCTTGCAGACAAGTTGGCGGACCGCGTCATAACCGTCGGCGGCATTCTGGTCATCGCCGCGGTGCTGGGAATGATGGTCTTCTTCCTGTACGAGGTCGCTCCTCTGTTCAAGGGTGGTTCGGTCAAGTCCGAATGGAGTTACCGCCTCGAGCGCACCCCGAAATCGCCTCTCGGAGTTTGTGCGGACGATTACAACACGATTGCCGCGACGGTCGGCAGAGACGGAGAGGTCGTCGCTTGGCACGTCAAGACCGGGAGAGCATTGGACTCGGATTCCTTCGATCTCGACGGAAAGGACGTGACCGCGTTCTCGCAGGCCATAAACGGGTCGGACATCGCATTCGGTTTTTCCGACGGAACCGTCCGTCTTGGGAAGATACGGTTCGAGACTGAGGTGTTGCCTGCGGGAGAGCTTCCCAAAGGAACGATGGAGCTCGATGAAAGAGATCGAACGGACGGCAGGTCGGTTTTCTCCTTGATTCCCGGAGATCAGATCAGAAGAGTGAGCGTGGCCGTGGAGATGGATGAAGAGATCCAGGCATCGACTACCGGCAGTCCGATCGCGGCAATGGACCACCGCATCGTCGACTTCGGTGAAAAACCGAAGAAATTGTTGCTCGTGCTGGACGCCCGGGGAGCGGGAACACTCAGTTCGGTTGAGTCCAAGCTCAATCTCTTTACCAGAAAGGCCTCCACAGAGATCTCGAACACGATTCTGCCCCGTTTGGAAAAAACGACGCCTGCCGCGTTTGCACTGGTGAACGATCTGGGCGATTCGGTCTATTTTGCCGAAGAGAGCGGCAAGGTCCATCGGTACAACACGGCTGCAGAAGACAAGCCGTTTCTCGCGGAGACGGTCACGTTGTTGCCGGCCGGCGTAAAACTCACCGAATTCGGTTTTCTCCTTGGCGGCCGATCGCTGGTCGTGGGGGGCTCCGATGGTTCCCTGACCGTCTACTTCCTTCTCAAACGAGACGATGCGCGTTCCAAGGACGGTGCAACTCTCGTTCCGACCAGGGAATTCGAGCCTCATGGCGAGGCCGTCACCGGTCTGAGTCTCAGTCGTCGTGACAAGACGTTCGCCACGTCGGATTCCGGCGAGAACATCTGGATACGTCACGGGACAAGTCAGAAGACGATTCTTCGCCTCACCCAACTTAAAGAAGGGGAGCGGATACGAGCACTCTCTCTGTCTCCGCGGCTGGACGGTATCCTCGCTCTGTACAATGACGGGACCGCCCGATTCTGGGAGCTTGACATTCCCCATCCGGAGGCTTCCTTACGAACGCTCTTGGGAGAGGTCTGGTATGAGGGCTACCCCGAACCTTCATACACCTGGCAGTCAACGGGTGCGACTGATGCGTTCGAGCCGAAGTTGTCGATACGTCCGCTCATCTTCGGCACCATAAAGGCGACGTTCTATTCTCTCCTGTTTGCAATTCCTCTCGCATTGTTGGCGGCAATCTACACGTCGGAATTCTTGCCCCACCGCATTCGCTCCAAAGTCAAGCCCATGATGGAAATCATGGCGTCTTTACCGTCGGTCGTACTGGGTTTCGTGGCTGCATTGGTCCTGGCTCCGGTTGTCGAAACGTGGATAGCCGCGGTCATACTCGTGTTCGCGGTATTACCGCTGTCGCTCATCTTCTCGGCATACCTGTGGCAAATGCTTCCGCCCAAGGCAGCCTTGCGTTTGCAGGGAATTCCCAAGTTCTGTCTCATGTTCGTGGTGGTGGGAGCGGCCCTGTACCTGTCGTACCTGTCCGGCCCGGCTTTCGAGAAGCTCTTTTTCGGAGGGGACTTTAGAGCCTGGGTAAGCAGCGACAAAGGGTCCTCGGCCCCATTTCTCTTCCTGATGAGTCTTCCGGCAATGGCGCTTGTTGTGGGCTTTGGGGCTTCTCGACTTTTTGGATACCGGTTCAACCGTTACGTGAAAAGTATTGACATGCCCTATTCCGCGTTCCTCGACATGCTTCGCTGGTTGGGCATCGCGGTTGCAGCCCTGGTCCTCTCTTACCTGGCCGCGGTCGTTGCCCAAGCATTGGGAGCGGACCCACGCGGCGGATTCGTCGGTACGTACGTGCAGCGAAACACCTTAATCGTCGGGTTTGCCATGGGATTCGCGGTCATTCCGATCATCTATACCTTGGCGGAGGACGCTTTGAACGCGGTTCCGGAACACCTGCGTTCCGCGAGCCTGGGGTGCGGGGCCACACTCTGGCAGACCGCCGTGTGGATAGTCTTGCCCACCGCGGTCAGCGGCGTCTTCTCCGCGGTGATGATAGGCATGGGCCGAGCAGTTGGTGAAACCATGATCGTCGTGATGTCCGCAGGCAACACGCCGCTCATGGACTGGAACGTGTTCAACGGATTGAGGGCACTGTCGGCAAATATCGCGGTCGAGCTTCCTGAAGCGCCGAAAGACGGGACGCTGTACCGAGTGCTCTTCTTGACCGCATTGGTACTGTTCTCAATGACCTTTGTCATCAATACGGTGGCGGAAGTGGTACGTCAGCGCTTTCGTAAACGCTCCATGCAGCTTTAAAGGAACAGGGAATGAAGCCTGAAATCGTCCGTGGCGATTCCGCCGACGCGTCCGAGACGTCGGCGGTCGAAAACGAGCAACTCCTCTCGAGCGAGAAGGGGGCCCGTGAGGCGACGGCCTCGGAGGCTTCCGATCACATTCGAGCCAAGGATGAGATGCTTCCGGAGAAAGGGGGTCGAGGAGTTTCTCGGAAATCCATGGTCTGGGATTTCAAGGCGCGGGGAGAGCCTTTTCTTTGGGGCCTGGGCGGTGCGCTCACAATCGGAATCATGATGATCGTCGGATTCGTTGTGCTCATCGTGTACAACGGACTCCTCACCTTCTATCCAAAGCCCATCGAAAGGGTCGTGCTGAAGAGCGGCGCGATCCTTGCCGGGGAAACGACACGCTCGGAAGTCTTTCGTCCAGGCCCGGAGACGCTCAAGAATCTCAGCCCACAAGACCGGAAATTGGTGGAAGATCTCAACGGTTATGCAACGAGAAATCTGTACCGCACGGGCAACTTCGATTTGTATAACGACGACTTCCGTTGGGTTTCGGATTACGACGTAGCCGAAATCCATCGTCCGCGAGATCTGATCTTTCTCGAGAGAATGGAATGGGGCCCCTTCATCGGCACGATCAAATCGGCTGATTTTAACGGCAAGATCGTAGATAAGGAATCCCTGAAATGGGACGAGCTGAAGCTGCAGCATCGACAGGCCGAGAAGAGAAGGAAGCGGGTCAAGGAGATAGAGCGGGATCAACTGGGTGCGATAAACCATTTGCTCGAACGAGACCGATTGAAGCTCCGGAAGGTCGAAATCAAGCACGGAAAACAGAGCGCGGAGTATCTGAGGACGCTGGAGGATTTGAAAGGCAAGGAGGACGAGCTCCAGTCTCGGCATGAAGAGCTGTCCCGAGAGGCCGCCATCCTGAAAGAGCTCGACGCCAAATACACGGTGACCATGGCGGACGTGGGAGGCCGGGAAGTAAATCTCAGGATATCAGACATGGTTCGGTTCTATCCGGCCAATGATCTCTCCTTCGTGGAAAAACTCGGTATCTACCTTTCCCGGTGGTGGGAATTCTTGACGGACGAACCGCGGGAGGCGAACACCGAGGGAGGCGTGATGCCGGCCATATTCGGCACGTTTTGCATGACGGTTCTCATGTCGCTGGCCGTAGCTCCGTTCGGCGTCATGGCCGCCTTGTACCTGCGTGAATACGCAAGACAGGGGAGACTTGTTTCCCTCGTAAGAATCTGCGTCAACAACCTTGCAGGTGTTCCGTCGATCGTTTATGGGGTGTTCGGATTGGGCTTCTTCGCGTACGTCCTCGGCGGAAGCATAGATCAGCTCTTTTTCCCGGAGCGGCTGCCCAATCCGACCTTCGGCACCGGCGGACTTCTCTGGGCCTCACTGACTCTGGCCCTGCTCACCGTGCCCGTGGTCATTGTCGCGACCGAGGAGGCGTTGGCAGCCGTTCCCCAATCAATGCGGGAGGCTTCACTTGCATGCGGAGCCTCGAAATGGCAGACGATAAAGAATATTGTCTTGCCTCGCGCCATGCCGGGCATCATGACGGGGCTGATCTTGGCCATGGCCAGAGGCGCGGGCGAGGTGGCTCCCCTGATGCTGATCGGTGTGGTCAAAATGGCGCCGGAACTGCCGATCGATCAGTTTTTCCCGTACATTCATCTTGAGAGGAGCTTTATGCATCTCGGATTCCACATCTACGATGTCGGGTTCCAGTCTCGGAATTCCGAGGCGGCCAAGCCCATGGTCTTCGTCACCACATTGCTCCTCATATTCCTTGTGTTCTTGATGAATGCGGCATCCATAACGCTTCGTAATCGTCTGAAAAGGAAGTTTTTCACCGGTCATTTCTAGACATGTTGTCCACATCGTGCCGATGCGCCGTCATGCACGACACATGGAACCGACTTTCGTCGAGAGCCTCCGGACTACGGTCGGGTCTCGACAAGCGCAACCGCGGCACTGTTACGGAGACCGCCGTATGCACCGCATCCCATGTGAAACGAGGCGCGGCAGGACAAGAAGCTCACGCTCCCCGGAGGTTGAATAGATGGCGGCTGAACCTCGAGGTTCCAACGGAACCGTATACCATGTAAAAGCCGGTCCGGACGGGACTCTGCTCTCAATGAAGGATTTTTCCCTCTGGTACGGCCTGGCCCAAGCATTGTTCAACGTCTCCATGACCGTGGAAAAGGGACTCGTGACCGCGCTCATCGGGCCGTCCGGATGCGGAAAATCGACGCTCCTGCGGGCAATCAACCGCATGAACGATCTGATCGAGGGGCTGAAGTGCTCCGGCAAGATCGTCTTGGACGGAACCGACATTTACGATCCTTCCGTGGACGTGATCGGGCTTCGGAAGCTCATGGGGATGGTGTTCCAGAAACCCAATCCATTCCCTATGTCGATAGCCGAAAACGTAACGTACCCGCTTAAGGTCGACGGCATTCGCGACAAGAGAATTCTCAAGGAAACGGTAGAGAAGGCTCTAAAAGCAGCGGCGCTCTGGGATGAGGTCGAGGATCGCCTCAACGAGAACGCGTTGAGTCTCTCGGGAGGCCAGCAGCAGCGCCTGTGTATTGCGAGGGCCATAGCGGGAGAACCCGAAGTTCTGCTCATGGACGAGCCGTGTTCCGCGTTGGATCCGGTCGCAACGGCAAAAATCGAAGACTTGATCGACGAATTGAAAGGCCGCTACACCATCGTCATCGTTACGCATAACATGCAACAGGCGGCACGAGTCTCGGACAATACCGCATTCATGTACCTCGGCCGACTCATTGAATACGGAGAGACATCCGTGATATTCACTAATCCAAAGGTTGATAAGACGATGGAATACGTGACCGGAAGATTCGGTTAGTGCTCTGTTCACGGGTCCATCGCCAATACACGACACGAGGGGACGAATGGCGAGGACAAAGAAACGAGAGTTCACTCTCAAAGGTGCGCAGCTCCTTATGAGCGGAGACGTCATACGAATCGGGGACCCGGAATCTCCCCTGAAATGTCGAGTACTCTCTTGTTTGGGAACGGACGACGGCGGATGTCTGGCAAGTCTCGAGGTTCTTGAGGGTGAGCGAAAAGGTGAACGGATCAACACGAAGTTGGTGCCGGCAGGGGGCTCGGACGCGGAAGACACACATGCGTAAGTTCAGCCGGTTATTCCGCTTTCTCTCGTTCCCAGGCGGAGCCTGAGAACGAGAAAGAAGGGAATAGGACTGCGGGGGCGGACTCGCGCATCCGCCCACGGTCCCGTAATTCACCCATGAAGGGGTACACGCAGGTCAGCCCCCACACGATCCGGGACAGGTATTCAGGTCATTCGCTCCTTGACCGATGGCAGGAACGATCACGAAATTGTCGCCTCACCGGTCTCACGAAACCGGCTCAAGGCGCTCGACAACATCTTTACATGCTCCATTTCAGCCTGAATCAGTTTGTCTATTTCCGACTTACCGTTCGGATCCGGCAGAATTTCCTTCATACCCAAGAAAAACGTCACCGAATCCTTTTCGAATTGCAGAGCCATGTCGAAGACGTCAAGAGGATTTGTAACCTTTTTCAATCGATTTTCCGCCGACTCCCTGGTGAATATGTGAGTGTCCGCAGTGGCCTGTAAATATCCCTCGGCAAGTCCTTCGGGATCCCATACCGCATCCGCGGGGAACGATCCCGGCAGCCTGCTTCGCAGCGACTTGAATGCCACGATATGGCCCGCCTCCATGTCCGCCAGGGATTCGAAGAGCATTTTCACCTCGGGAGCCTTTGTGATCGCCGCCGCGCCCCGGTAGAACGCCTCCCCGTTCTCCTCTATGCGAACGGCCATGGTGAACACATCATCCGCTGTACCGAAAACAAACATAAAACGCCTCCTTTGCTAAAGAGAAAGTCCAAGAGATTCAATTCTTTTTGACAAACTTCCGTCGGGGCCCTCACGTCTGTCGACCCGACGGCGGAACAGGGCCCGCGTTGAGTTCACGGCCCCCATATTCCTCACTTGACCGGTGCATCGGCATAATTCGGTGGCGAAGGATCGTTATTCAGTCTATCTTCTTGTAGACATTCAGTCCGATCTTCTCCTCACGCCCTAAAACCAGCTGGTTTCCACCCGTCGACGCGACAATGATTGTCTTTCCCGACTTGGACGGTCCCAATTCCTTGGACAAGTCAATGGTAAGCGTCAGGATGTCGTCGTCCACTCCCATTTCAACGTTCTTGAACGCCGCCTTCCTGCCGCGTGCAGGCTTCTTGCTTTCTTGACGATAGATGTTCAGACCGATCCTCTCTTCGCGACCCGGTATCGTCTTATTGCCTTCACTGGTGGCCACGATGGTCGTCTTGCCCGATTTCGACGGCCCCAGTTCTTTCGACAGATCCACGGTGACGGTCAGTATGTCCCCCTCGACCTGCATGTCCGCATTCTTCATCCCGGCTCGCCGCGGCTTTGTCGATGCCTTTGCCGCGGTCTTTCCCGGTTGTTTCGTACGCGGCGTCGGATCCCCCGGCGTCGGAGAGAGATCATGGTCGTAATCATTCCCCCCTGTGGGCAACCGTACCACCGCGCATGAATCGTCCATCAGAAACGCGCGCACATCCTCGCCTGCGGTCATGAGCCGCTTCAATTTCTCGTCGTCGATCACGGCCGAATCATAATCCGAGCGCTCCAGCCATGATTTCAGTTTCTTCAGATCCGCATGGGGTTCCGAATGGAGCATTCGCACTGCGTCTCCGACAAACAGCCTTGCTTTGTCGAAATCCTGGAATACGCCCTCAAAACACCTGATAATATCGATTACCTCGGCCATCTTGTTCGAGTCGACGTACCCGCCGTCTCGATCCGTAAGAAGGTGGCTCCACTTGGCGGGAGTTCCGGTCCCGATTTTCCTGTAGTAGTTGTGAAAGTCCTCTGCGCCTATCGAGAATTCAAAGCCGGCGTCGGTTCTCACTCTGTACGGTGATGTGGAATCATCCAGAAGATCGACCACTATCCCTGGCCGCGCGCCGAGGAACTGTTCGTAACGGTTCGCCATCATGTCTCCTTTCCTATGATGGAAGTCGGTATCATATAGAACTCTCGTCTCAACGTCCAGGTCATTAATCATAGAGTCGATAAACGAGCCAAGACCGTACTTCAAGCAAAATTTGCGGTTTCGTCAAATGTGTCCCATTTCCTATTGACAATCCGTCCCATGACTTCTACCAATAACCGGCGAGACGTACGGATCTGGGATTCTGAACTAAAAGGCCCCCTCGCTAAGAAACCCAGGCGCCCCAGGAGCTGACACATGGAATATCTGTTGACCGACGAGCAGAAGATGGCCCGCGAAATGGCAGGGAAGTTTGCCGACAAGGAACTCAAACCCATAGCCGACCGTCTGGACCGAGAACACACCCATTCCCCGGAAGTACTCAAGGCCCTGGCGGAAATGGGAGTACTCGGCGTTGCGGTTCCCGAAGAATACGGCGGCGGCGGCATGGACTACGTGTCCTACGCGCTGATCGTGGCCGAGATATCGAGAGGTTGCGGAGGAACCGGCACCATTGTGGCCGCGCACAACTCCCTGTACTGCTATCCCATGCTCAAGTTCGGCACTGAAGAACAAAAGCAAAGGTTTCTTGTACCGTGCGCTTCGGGAGCATCAATCGGATGCTATGCCCTGACCGAGTCGGACGCGGGGAGCGATCCCGCGGCCATGCGGACCACGGCGCGTCTCGACGGCGACTCATGGGTCATCAACGGGGAGAAGAAGTTCATTACCAGCGGAAATATTGCGGACTATTGCGTGTTCGCAGCGAGCACGGACCGGTCCAAAGGCTACAAAGGCATCTCGCAGTTTGTCTGTGATCTGCGGGAGACCCCGGGCTTCAAGGTCGGCAGGGTCGAGGAGAAACTCGGCATTAACGCGTCCGGTACCGCGGAGCTGATATTTGAGGACGCGCGGATTCCCAAGGAAAACATTCTTGGAGAACAGGGAGCCGGCCTCAGGCAGATGCTGGAGACTTTGGACAGCGGACGGATAAGCATTGCCGCGCAGGCGCTCGGCATAGGAAGAGCGGTCCTGGAGGAGTCAATCGAGTACGCTAAGGCGCGCACCCAGTTCGGCAAGCCGATCGCGGAATTTCAGGCAATTCAATGGAAGATTGCGGACATGGCGACTCAGCTGGATGCTGCGGAGCTTCTCATTGTGCGCGCGGCCTGGCTCGAAGACCATGGGCTGCCTTTCGAGAAGGAAGCAGCCATGGCAAAGATGTTCGCTTCCGACACGGCAATGCAGGCAGCGATCGAAGGTGTTCAGATCCTTGGCGGATACGGGTATTGCAAGGACTACCCCATGGAACGCCACATGAGAGACGTGAAGATAACGCAGATCTACGAGGGCACAAACGAGATCCAAAGACTCGTAATTGCCCGAAACCTGCTCGGTAAAAGAAAGTAGAGAGGGACCGGCACACGAGTCTCTCGGCATATGAGGAAGGAAATCCTTGTCCGCTGAAAAGATCCTCCAGGGTGATGTGCGGGCCACCGCGCAACTGATACGACGAATCGACGACGGAGACAGGCAAGTTCTTGAAGACCTGGCCGAACTCTATCGCCATTCCGGCCGTGCGCATGTGATCGGCTTCACGGGATCTCCCGGAGTCGGAAAGTCGTCTCTCGTGGATCGAATCGTTGCAAAGTTCCGGCAGAACGGCAAAACGGTGGGGGTCTTGGCCGTCGACCCGACGAGTCCTTTCACCGGCGGAGCGATTCTTGGCGACAGAATCCGCATGCAAAAACACTTCCTCGACGAAGGTGTTTTCATACGCTCGTTGGCCACCCGGGGAAAATTCGGGGGCCTCACGCGGTCCACGACCGACGCGATCGTCGTCCTGGATGCAATGGGAAAGGACGTCATCATTGTTGAGACGGTGGGCGTGGGGCAGGATGAGGTGGATATTGTGCACAGCGCGCACACCACGGTCCTTGTCACGGTTCCCGGGATGGGCGACGACATTCAAGCCATAAAAGCCGGTCTCATGGAGATCGGCGATCTGTTCGTCGTGAACAAGGCCGACCGGGAAGGAGCGTCGAAGACTCTGAGGGAATTGAGGTCCATGTTGCAGATGTCCGGGGAACGCCGTTCAACCTTGGGCTGGGAACCTCCGGTGATCGCAACGGTTGCTTTGGAAAACGACGGAGTCGATGAACTGTACGAGGCAATTCTCGAGCATCGCAGACACTTGCTCGACTTGGGGGGAGAGGTATTGAAGAAAGTCGAGGCAAGCAGAATCCGTATGCAGCTTCTCGATCTGCTCAAGGACGGTCTGTTCGACCGTGCGTACGAGATTGTGGGTGGGGCCGAAGGGTTCGACGCCATGGTCGAAGACATTCTTGCAAGGCATCGGGATCCTTACGGGGTAAGCGTGGAACTGGTCGACAGACTTCTGGGAGGACAATCCCCTTGAGTTTCTCCGGAAACATCCTGAAGGCGGATATGGATCCGGTCTGGCTGCTGAGGATATTCACCGTGATTCCGGTGGTGCTTATCCTCGTGGCCGGAGGGGGGGCAATCTGGATATACTTTTTCGTCCTCTCTCTCCTTCCCCAAGGGCAATCCGTGGTCGAGACTCCAGGCCTGTCCGCCGACGTCCGAGTGGTGCGCGACCCTCACGGAGTGCCCGGGATAATCGGAGAACGTGAGGAAGATCTGGCCTTGGTGCTCGGCTACGTGATGGCACAGGACCGATTGTGGCAGATGGACTACTTGCGCAGGGCCGGCCGGGGGAGACTTGCCGAAATTCTCGGCAAGGACTATCTTGCCAGCGACCACCTAATCCGGACCGTAACCGCAGGGAAGAAGGACGTGTTCAGCGCGTCGCGTCTTGGGGCGCGTGAGCGGACGTGGGTGGAACATTTCGTCCGAGGCATCAACACTTATTTGGACCGTCACGGGCACAAACCGCCCGTCGAGTTCTCGCTCCTGGAGTACCGACCGCGGCGCTTCACCCCTGATGACGTGATGTCGATCATACTCGCCGTGGCATGGTACAGCTCTCCGGGAGTCCGCATCGATCCGGTGATGACGTCGCTACTGGCGAAGCTGGGCAAGGAAAAGGCACTCGACCTGTTTCCCACGGATCCTGCCGCTCCAATCCCGTTTGTTACTTCGGATCTCACCGGTTGGGTCCCCCGGGGAGGCTTGTTCTCCATCCGCGGAGAGAGTCCCTTGCCCTTTCGGTTCCCGGGATTCCGAGGCGGGTGCGCCTGGGCCGTGGGACCCGGCAAGAGCAAGAGCGGCAAGCCCATGGTCGCGGTGTCGGTGTACCAGGCGTTGACTGCTCCCGGATTCTGGTATCGAGCCAGGATGTCGGCCGGAGATTTTCAACTTTCCGGGGCATTCATCCCGGGAGTTCCCGTGGCAATGGCCGGCACAAACGGCAAGGTCGGTTGGGGCAGTGTCTTGGCCTACGCCGACGATGCGGATCTCTATCTCGAACGGCTCGATTCGGATGACCCTGCACATTACTGGCGTGTGGATCGACCGCGAAGAATCAAACAGATCAATGAAACGTACCGAATTCGAGGTCGTGCAAGGATTTCAAAGCCGATCCGTCTCACTCGCACCGGCCCCCTGGTGTCGGACGTGATCGACGGGAAGGCTCTGTCGTTGCGTTGGACCGCACGCGAGGGCCTCGGCTTAATTGAGTCGTTCTACGCGGTGAACAGAGCGACGGACGGAAAGGAAGCTCGATCGGCCCTAAAATCGTTGACCGCCCCCTGTTTGAATGTGGTCTGGGGCGACCACCGGGGCGACTTCGGTATTCAAACCGCGGGCCTCGTTCCCGTCCGGCCGCCGGGAAGCGACGGAATCGTGCCCATGCCCGCGTGGACCGGAACGCACGACTGGGGTGGTTTCATTCCTTTTGAAGAGCTTCCTTCGGACGCCAATCCTGAGCGAGGTTTCACCGTCGTTGCGGACGGGAGACCGGGTGGAGAGGATTATCCCTTTCTCGTGAGCTGCTACTGGAATGACGATTCCAGGCGATCAAGAATAGAGAGCCTGCTTAAGAGCGACGGCGAACATTTTCGGGAGAGCTTTCAGAAGATTCAAAGCGACACCGGATCGTCCTT
>JAVHLK010000090.1 GCA_031082285.1 Desulfomonilaceae bacterium | reverse complement strand
GTCAACGCTTCCTTGAGTTCCGGGTGGTACGGATCCCGTGCCACGGTGAGGATGTTCAATTGAGGGTTGATTTTCTTGAGCGATCTGAAGAAACGATTGTCCACCCCGATCAGGTCCAGATCGACGATCACGACTCTGAATTCGCTCCTATCGACAAGCTTCTCAAGTTCTTCCACTGACCGTACAAGCCGAGTCCGGTAATTCAGAGACGCCAGCGACGCCTCCAAATCGATCCAGTCTTTGCTTTTCTCGTCAATCAGTGCTGCCAGGTTGTTCATGGCGATGTTCCTTGGGTCGTGGAAGATACGCGGCTGCCGACAATGTAGTATCAAGTTCCTTGCCAAATTGGCGCGGATCGAGAATTTTGTTGCTGAAGTCGGCTCCGGCAAGACGGCTAAGCAATGAAAACGGCTTGCTTTTCAGCGATGTGCGTGCAGGAGATTTATTCTTGTGAAGTGAAAGGGATGGGAAGTGGAGGGTTGTAGAGACGCATGTCTGCCCGGTTCACGGTGTTCAGGATTGGAACACGGCCGTTCGCGATTTCAAATTTATCACATAATACCCATGTGTTGTGGTGCCCTAACGTGGAACATCTCGGGGCGGGAATCCGTGACCACGAACACGCACCCGGCGGATCCACGGGAACATGCCCCTCGGATCACTGAATGACCGGTCTGGTGAGTCCGTACTTCTTGAGCTTCGCGTACAGAGTGGTCCTCCCGATACCCAGACGCTTCGCTGCCTCCTTTTTGTTCCAGCCGCACTGTTCGAGCGCCCGAGCAAGCGTTTCCTTTTCGCTCGCCTCCATCACCGATATGCCTGAAACAGGTGAGGACACGCGCTGAGGCCACATGACGGACGGGAGATCCGCCGCCTCCACGCGTGGGCCTTTGGCAAGGACCACGGCGTGTTCCACGCTGTTTTCAAGCTCACGAACATTTCCCGGCCAACCGTAATCCAGCATAAGACGCATTGCGTCGGAACTGAAGCCCTGCACGTCCTTGCCCTGCTCCTTCGAGTAGTGCCGAAGAAAGTGATCGGCCAGTGCCGGTATGTCGTTCCGTCGATCTCGGAGCGGAGGCAGGACAACGCGAATCACATTCAGTCTGAAAAAGAGGTCTTCGCGAAAACGGCCGCTTTGGACTTCCCGTGCCAAGTCCTTGTTTGTGGCCGCGATGACGCGTATGTCGACGCTCAGCGTCTCGTCCCCTCCCACTCGCTCGAAGGTACGGGTCTGAAGCACTCTGAGCAGTTTGATCTGCGCCTGGGGAGATATCTCTCCTATCTCGTCCAGGAATACTGTCCCCCCGTCAGCCTGCTCGAAACGTCCGGATCTCCGACGGACCGCACCGGTGAAAGCCCCTTTCTCGTGACCGAAGAGCTCGCTTTCCAGGAGGGTTTCCGGATAAGCGGAACAATTGATCACCACAAAATTCTTGTCTTTCCGTTCACTCTCCAGGTGGATTGCACGTGCAACCAATTCCTTACCCGTACCACTTTCTCCTTGAATCAGCACGGAAACGTCCGTACGAGCTATGTCTTCGATCAGTCTGTAGACGGCCTGCATTTTGGAGTCTTTGCCGATCAATCCCCTGAATCCCGAAGGCCGGCTCAATCGCGCATGGAGATCGTCGGCCGCGTCGGCTTGGAGTACGGCCCGCCGAACCACCCCCGCGCTCTGACTGAGAATCAGGCTTACCCAGTCCATCTGATTGAAATGACATGTGCATTCCCCCGGACACGCAACGGCCAGCACCCCGCGCACGGAATATTCGTTCTCCAACGGAAGGATGAGCTGCTTCGCCGCAGACGCAAAGAAATCAGGAACCAAAGGGGGACGGAGCACTGTCTCCTCAAGGACGGCGGGCGTATCGAGAGAATCTGCGATCGCGTAGAATTCCCGCAGACGCTCCTCGTCGTGAACCACGTGTAATCCCTTTTCCCACGCGACGTAGAGCTTGTCCTGTGAGTCGTTAAGAACAAGGAGAGCCATGTCGGTACAACTGAGTATCCCCACAATTCGATGAATGAGCGTGGAACAGACCTCTTCGAGCGATGGTAATGAGCCGATTTCTCTGACGATCTCGCAAAATGCACGAGTCTGCTCGTGGCTGCGTTCCAATTCCCGTGTCTTTTCTTCGACCCGCTGCGTGAAATCCCTTATCCGTGAAACCATGCCGTTGAATGACGACGCCAAGGCCGCGACTTCGGCATTCCCGTGAGGCTGAACCGTGAGATCCAGTGTGCCTTCATCCAATTTTTGCGCGGCCTCGGTCAGCTCCGCCAACGGGCGGGTGATGCGGCCCACGTACAGCAAGCCTCCGGCAAGCGCCAGAACCAGAATAGCCAGGGTCACGGCTCCGATCTCGAACCACAGACGCCGTACTTGCTCTCGAAAGGCCGCCTGGGAAATTCCCAGCCTCAGCACTCCGGCCTTTCCTTCAAAGATCGGCCATGCAATGTCCACATACCGTTGCCCATCGGTCGACCTCACATCTTTGGCCCTCCCCTCCTTCGGCCCCATCGGCTCGTTTGCGTCCAGGAGGCCGGCCGGGACGCCCGAGGGAAAGGTGTGGGCCGAAATCCGGCCGTCTCTCTGGACGAACATGTACGAAATGGAGGGGTTGCTCCTTATCTGGTTTTCCAGAAGCTTCTGAAGAGCGACCACGTCGTTGACAAGAACCTTTTCGGTAGCTTCCAAAGCTACTGCGTGAGCCAGACTCTCGGCCTGGGCCGAGAGGGCGAAACGAAGGCCCGCGGTGTAGCGTTGCGTCACGAGCACCGACAGCAGTACGCCGCTGCCTATCACCAGCGCGGACACGCCCACGATCAATTTACCCTTGAGGCTCCGCCCTTTCATCCAACCGTCCGGATTGACTTCGTACATGCGTTAACATTTCTCGAACCGGATCGTACCACTCATCGCGAGGCACGATGAAACGATCGATCTTCAGGCCGTCCAATATCCTTCTTCCGACAGAGTCTTCGTGAGCCGTGACAAACACGTCTCGGATTCTTTCTCCGGTTTCCCGTGAAAGAGAGGGGGAGACCACTACCGGAGGAATACCGTATCTTTTCGACCGCTTGATTACCCGGGTCGAGGCCGTGAGTTCAGGGTCGGTTCTGCTGACGTACTCCCAGATAAGCCCGTCCACTGCGGCGCCGTCCACAAGGCCTCTGGAAACGGCCATGATGGAATTGTCGTGGCTGTAGGTGAACACCGTATTTCCGAAAAAATCCTCCGGGTGTTCCCCCGACAGCGACAACCAGTAGACCGGGACCAATCGGCCCGTGTTCGAATCCGGATCGGTGAAGGCAAACGTCTTGCCCCTCAAATCCTCGAGATTCCTATATGGGCTCGACTTGTTCACGATCAAATAGGATTGGTAGAAATGGCTGCCGTGGATTTCCGGCGCGACGAGCAACTTGAAACCGTACTTTTCCTTTGCAGCCGCATAGGGGCCGGAACAGATGAACGCAATGTCGATCCGGCCTTTTCCCAGCAACTCATTGACTTCACCATAGGTCTTTCGCTGAATGAGCTCGACTCTCGTGTCGAGCTTCCGGCCCAGATAGTCCAACAATTCCCGGTAATAGGAAAAGCTCGCCTTGGGAGAAACCATCGCCGACACCGCGACCTTCAACGACTCCCCTTCTTGTGACGAGGTGTCCGGTCGGGCGACCTGAACCGTGTCGGAGAAATCTATGACCTCGTGTTGCGTGTCACGGCCGCAACCGGCAATACTCAATAAAATCAACATCAGGCAGATCAGAAAAAGGCCGACATAGCGTTCCCGGCTCCGTTCCTTGTTCATGTGGCCACCACCCGAATATCGTATGGTTCGCAACAGCAATCCGACCGACTCATTATCTAAGTATAATCGTTGTTTCCCTCTTCGTCATCACTACAATTTGAAAAGCCTCAGTATCTGCTTGAGGTTTGCGCCGAGTTGATTGAGTTCCTTTACCGACGTTTCGAGCCGGGACGAGTTCTCCAGGTTTTCATCGACCGCCTTCCGGATGTCCTCCATTGCCGTTGCGACCTGGTCCATTGCGATGAACTGTTGCTCGCCGGAAACTTCTATGACGGTCGCGGCCTGTGAAGACGCCTCAACCCTCTCGGCCAGTTCTCGAATAGCCTTCCCGGCTGCCGCAGATTGGGTTACTCCTTCCGCGACGGATCGTTTGCCGTCCTCCATGGCCATGACGACCGCGCCGATCGATTGCCTGACATCCTCCAAAATGGTACGCACGTTATCCACGGCTTCCTTGGAGCCTTCAGAAAGGATACGGATCTCGTGAGCCACGACACCGAATCCTTTTCCTTGCGCGCCGGCCCTCGCAGCCTCGATGGAAGCATTGACCGCGAGCACGTTGGATTGGTTGGCCAGATCCTTGACTACGTCCGCAACGTCCTCTATGGCCTGAGCGTTCTCGCTGAGCTTCAATACGGTCTCTCCGATAGCTTCCATCTGTTTCTGAACAAGACTGATCTTCCGAGCGGACTCTTCCGCGGCACTCAGCCCGGACTCGGATATACGGACCGCTTCCTGCGACGCCGCCGCAACATTCTTGGCCTTCACACTGGATACATTGGCGGCCTGTCTCACCTGTTCCACGGTGGTCGTGGCCTCAGTAAGCGCCGCCGCGGTCCGTGACGTCGCGGTACTGAGGTCGGACACCGTCGATGAAATTTTCTCCGCGGATTTCAACGAGACGATCACCCCGTCCCGTATGGAGATCGCCTGACGCTTCAAACCGTCCAGCATGGCGTTAAGGGCGGCACCGAGTCGACCGACCTCGTCGCTCCCCTTGACTTCGATGGGCTCTCGGCTCAGGTCGCCTCTTCCGATTGCTTCCGCCAGATCCACTGCAGCAAGCAGAGGTTGGGTCGTCTTAGTTGCCAAGACATAATTCTTGGTAAATGCCGCGGCAATCACCGAGAGGGCCAGGATAAGAATGGCCTTGCGTGCGAGATCCGAATCACGGACCGCGGTTTCTCGGAGGTCTTTGAGAACGGCCTCTTCATTGGCCATTGCATCAGCCGCAGCCTTCTTGAAGGCATCAAAATGCCTCGACCTCTCGGAGGCCCACGAACCAAGTTCGGCCCTCCCGTAATGATCCCCCGCTCTGTTCCGCGGTGCGGCTGAAAAATCCGCGGCCTGCTCTCGCCAGCTGCGAAATTCTCTTGCAGCTTCGTCCACTCGGTCTATCGTCTGCCCGTCAACCGCGACCTCCTTCGCCCGGGCCAACATGGACAAGGTGATATCCCCCGAAACCTCGTACTGCCGCGACGCGGAGTCATTCCCTTTCGATTCGCGGGCACGCAAGGCCGATCGTGCCTCCAGGCCTGCGGTCAGCGCGGCCGTCATATGTGTTATGACGCGTGAGTTCCGTTCCGCAACGGTCACAACCGATTCAAGTTGGACGATACCGACGTATCCAATCACCGAAAGTGCCATGACCAGTGCGATGGGAAGAAGGCTCCCAACCATGCTCTTTGCCATCAGTCCCACTCTGGCGACCAACATGACACATCTCCTTGCGCGAATTGCAGAACAGGCGTGCTGACGAGGTGCTTTTTGGCTTGGGCCGCGAACCCGCAGAGAATCCGCTCCCGGACGTACCTACCGGCCGGACCTTCACGAAGCCCGATCGAGGACTGAATCCGTAGTCACCTTGATCAAACGGTATTTCAGTGTATTATTGAGCATATACGGTTACCTATTCTTGACGACCGGCGATTACCGTGGGCCGCGGGCTTACAAAGATACTCCCGAGAATGTCTTTAGCAAGGAGTGACGCGATGAAGCAGGCTCAGCGCCTTGTGTTGCCTCAACGTATGCGTGCCGCGGCGTACGAAGAGCTTTCTTTCAGTGTGCCTCGACAAAGGCTTGCGGTCAAGCTCCATCTCGGAGCCGGCCCATTATTCGACGATGATTTGGTTCGTCCGGCGAAACCGTGGACAAGAGGGGCCGACAGATGTGTGCAATGCTTGACAAGTTCGGCGAAGCACTGTACTATTTTACCCAACGGTAAAATATGGAATCCAGAGCGCCTGGTGTCGCTCGGGAGTCCCATATCCGCACAACCGCCCCATGGAGATATACCAGTGGACACACGAGAGAGGGAAAGGCGGAAGTTGAAGGCCGACGTCTTCAAGGCCATGGGCCATCCGATCCGGCTGGGAGTTATTGAGTTCCTGCACCGCAGAGAAATGTGCGTGTGCGACATCGTCGAGCATGTGGGAACCGGCATGTCCAACGTTTCCAAGCACTTGTCTATCCTCAAGAAGGCGGGAATCATTGCCGACCGGCGAGACGGTCTGAAGATCATGTATCGATTGACCATGCCCTGCGCAGTGGACTTCGTGAATTGCGTGGGAGGTGTCGTACTGGAGAGATTGGATGACCAGCGCGCCCTGATGACCGGATAGAAGGCCCTCCACATTTAGTCAATCACATGAGCCGTTCATTTTGAGTCCTTCCTCGTCATGGCGAATCGAGTCGCCCGGGAGGGCTCTTCTCATTGGTCGCCCCTCATCTTGGACCCGTGCCCGGAACAAAATACGTCCTGCGGAATCATATATGAGTCAAGCGGTGACGAGTCTGCGACCTGACGGAATTGAGCGCAATGAAGAAAAGAGTTGACAGTCGGGAGATGCAGGATTACTACCTCCCGGAACGGAATGTCCGTGAAACGGTCCGTCTCACCGACGCACATTAAGGAATCGTGGAACCGATATGATGAAAATACAAGAATTACAATCTCAATTTGGAGAGTTTGTCACTTATGCATTGGGCTTGGTGTTGATCCTGACGCTGTCCTGGTATTGCGGCCTGACTTGAGTCGTTCATCCTTCGACGGCACACTGCCGGCCTTCTCCGGAAGAGGCCTTCGAGGAGACGCGGTCCGTCCGGCCACAAGGGGACCGTTCCTCCGTTCACAAGACGAGTCCCAATGATGACGCGGACCTTCGTGTGTCGACTCGCTTGACAGCGCCTTGTGTTACCTTTACAGTGAGCCGGCATCGGCCGGGACGCGGTGTGCTCGGCGTAACGACGAGCAGAGCGGAACCTCGGCGGCGGCTTCGGCATGAATCCGTTGAAAATAGGGATCGCAAGGTCTCACCGGTACCGGCTTCCGGTGCTCGGCGTGTAGGAAGTGGACGGTGTGAAGCCTGAAGAATCCTCCACGTTCGCCTTGTCCAAGGGGAAGACGGCTTATTCCCCATCTCGATGGAGGACACCGGGGATCGTCAGTGCAGGCCGCGGACCATCTCCGATCGAACGGAATCGTGCCGTACCCATTCTATTGGCGGGTGTCTCATGCACGGTGATGCCCCGGGAGCAGCAATTGACGGAAGAACATGGACCGGATGCCGAAGATGATCCCGGCAGCTCCGCGAACCGGATAAAGAAGAAGAACGGCTCCACTGGAGCCGGCGGGCCCAAGAAACTCGGCAAGACTTACGGGCACGCGTTGTGTCTCCATCCGTACTTCAGAGACAGTCATTCAGGCTCGCTCGGTCTGGCGGTCTTTCCACCGGTCGGACTCGAATATATCGTTGCCGCACTCGAGCCTCATGTCGGCAAGGTGACCTTCCTGGACCTCAGACTCCCCGATCCGCTCCGCGAACCGGAACGCCTGCGACGCTTCATCCGAGACGAGATCGACCTGCTGTGCGTAAGCATCAATTGGGAGTATCATTTCGATGAAGTGTGTAGACTCATCAATTCCCTACCCGGAAACATAGCCACCGTAGTCGGGGGAAAACAGGCCGGCGATTGCGTTGAAGAGATCTTTGAAGCGTGCCCCGGCGTTGATGTCCTCGTCAGAGGCGAGGGTGAACAGACTATTGTTGACATCGCAATGGGGAAGGACCTCAGAGACATTCCCGGAATATCGTTTCGAGAAAACGGGCGGGTGATTCACAACGCGAACCGGCCGTTGCCGGAAATCGATGAGTACGAGTATCCCGACCGGCGACTTCGACGACAACCGTACCACATGAACGTCGCGGGTTTTGCCCTGAGAGGGGAAGAGTTCGACATTATCCTCACTTCACGGGGCTGCCCGTACAAATGTAAGTTTTGCACGTTCAATCTCAATCCTTTGGGTCAGAAACGCGAGTATTCCGTTCGGTCCATCGATTCGGTCATGAACGAGCTCCGCGGGATTTCCGCCGGCATCGTGCTCATTGCCGACGAGAACTTCTTCATCAATCCTCGGAGAGCCAAGAGGATTTGCGAGCGCATCATCGAAGAGGGCATCCAAAAGAGATTCCTCGTTCAATCGCGCATTGAGATTTTCCAACACCCGGACGTATTGGAGGTCGCGGAACGGGCCGGCATCAAGGTCTTCCTGCTGGGAATCGAGTCTGCTCACGATCACATTCTCGAACAACTCAACAAGGGTTTCGATACCGCGAAATTGCGGGAAGCGTTCGCCACGCTGAGGAAATTCCCCTTCTACTACCACGGGTATTTCATCTACGGCAATGTGGGCGAGACTGAGGACGAGATGATGCAGATCCCCGTCTTTGCCAGGGAACTTGGCCTCGACTCCATCACGTACCAGAAGCTTCGTATCGAAAAGTATTCTCCACTGAAGGAGTTGGTTGAATCGACCCCCGGCTACTTCATCGGCGACGATTCAATCGTCTACTCCGAGGCTCTCGGCAGGCCCGGGTTGAAACGCATCGCAAAACGCATTACCCGGGATTTCTACACTCCGACGCAGCTGTACCGAACGACCAGGAAAGTGATGAGCATTGGGCTTCTCAATCCCGGCAGCTTTCCCGGGGTCCTGATGAGCCTGCCCGTACTCCTTGCCAAAGCCGTGGCCCGCAAGGTTTCCAAGAAAGTCAGGCGATCCAACTTCTGGAGATTGGTGTCCGCGGAACGAACGTCTCCGTGAGAAGGTCCATCCTCGACCGTGCGAAAGACGGCGGGCATCCCGCGTTCCGCGGGACCCTACGGGCCCGCATCACGTGGCGTTCTTCAATTCCAAGAACTTGTCGTACGCGTCCGATTTGCGCACCCCGTATCGTCTGCGGGCTTCGTCAGCGAGCTTCTTGCCGGTGAAGCCCTCTTGCATGAGCGTTTCCACCGCGCGTTCCAGGTCCACTGAATCGGCCTGCCGAACACTTCCTTCCACGACCACGATGATCTCGCCTCTGACGGATTCTCTCATCTCCAGAAAGCCGAGAATCTCCGAGGCTGAACCATGCAGCATTTCTTCATGGATCTTCGTGAGTTCACGCATAACGACCATATGAGTCCCGCCGAGAATCCGCGCCGCGACTCGCAATGAGTCCGTCAGCCGCTTCGGGGACTCGAAGAATATGCAGGTGCGGTCTTCCAAAAGTATTTCATTGAAGAAACGCGCTCTCTGGTCATCCTTTCTCGGTGCAAAGCCCAGGTATACGAACGACGAGGCGTCCATGCCCGACACCGAGAGGGCCGCGGTAATTGCCGATGCCCCCGGGATGGGCGTCACGCGGTATCCTGAAACACGGGCCGCTCGAACCAGCATGGTTCCCGGGTCGGACAGAGCCGGCGTTCCCGCGTCCGAGATGAGCGCCACATTCTCCCCTCGTTCCAATCGCTCCAGAATTGCTTGGGTCTTACGCGCCTCGGAGAACTTATGGAGGCTCATGACCTCAGTGGATATTTGCCGGCGCTGGAGCAAGGTCCGGCTCTTTCTCGTGTCTTCGCACGCGATGAGATGCGCCGAGCGTAAGACCTCAACAGCTCGCTGCGTGATATCCGACAGATTGCCTATGGGCGTGGCGACCACGTACAGGATCCCTCCACCGCTCTCCTCAGAACTTCTGCGACCGGACTCGGGGGCTTCGGAAGAGCCTCGACCGCGTCGCGCGTCGGATCCTTGAGTCATTACTTCCGATCCGTCGGCCATGGATCGCCTCTCATTCCCAATGCCCCTCACTTGGAGTCGCGCCGATGTTCCGGTTTCGTCCCGGGAAGCGGCTAATAAAGCGGTTGGTAATGACCTTCACACTTCTCACTACGCCAAGTCCTCTTGTTCCCTCGCCCTTTGAAAGAGGGCCGGGGTGAGGGTATTTGTGAAACAACCTACTGGTCATGCGCGGTCTCCGCGGGTCCGTCACTGTAGAGATAGGAGGCTCGGTACGCCTCAGTTGCCGATACCAGGAGTACCTTGAGCACGGCCGTCACCGGAATGGCAACGAGCATGCCCACGAAGCCGAAGAGATTGGCGCCCACGATAAGGGCAAGGATGTACACCACCGGATGCAAGCCGATTGCCTCGCCGACTATCTTCGGTGTCAGGACGTATGACTCGAGCAGTTGCACGCCGGCTATCCAGAAGCAGACGTAGGCAACATGGACCAGGTCGCCGAATTGAGCCAGCGCCATGGCCGATCCTGCGACAACCGCGATCAAGGTTCCCAGGTACGGCACGATCCACAGGATTCCTGACACGACTCCGATCACGAGAGCCAGGTCAATGCCGATCACAATGAAACCGAGGCTGTACAGAACGCCCAGAATGGCCGCGATGGTGAGCTGGCCTCGAATGAACGAAGCCAGCACCATGTCGATCTTGCGGAGCTTGTCAACGATGGGCTCCCGTGTGTACGGCGGGATTAGATCGACGATTCCTTTCCGAATGTCCTCGAAGGATACCAGGAGGTAGTATGCGATCACCGGCACGAGTATCACATGCACCACGACGGAGAGCACGCTCATGGTGGACCTGAAGACCGACGAGACGACTTGGGACACGATACCGGTCGCGGATTTTGCGATGTTCGGCAACATCTCCCTGCCCCTCGCGATGAGCAGGTCGACCACTTGGCTCCAGTTCTCCGGTATCCTGATGTCGACGATTTCCGCAGCCTTCAAGGCAAGTTGATGCAGCGCTGCAAAATAGCGAGGGGCCTGGGAGGCAAAGTTCACGATCTCGCCGATGAGCGCCGGCAGCAAGGCAAGAACGATCGCCACGATGCAGGACACTCCCGTAAGAACGACCAGAAAGGCCGCGATTGATCTCGGAACTCTTCGATTCTGCAGGTAATTTGTAAGAGGATTGAGGATGTAGGCCAGGAAGAATGCGACCATTACCATGGTGGTCACCGACTCCAGGGCAACCATCAACCAGACCAAGACAACCACAAAGGCCAGTGCGGCCGTAAATCGGATCAGAGTTCTGCGCCCCGCCGGGGTCATGCTCATTCCCTCCCTTGTTCCAGGTCGTCATGCGGGGGTCAGTCTACAGGAAAACTCCGAAAAATGTATAGAATGTTCTTTCCGTCCCCGCGATCACATGCCCGAAACGGGCCCGCCTTGTAAGTTCTCCCGATTACGAATGAATGGTATTCTATGAGACGATCGGAAGGACCGGCACGCAGAATCGCGAGGCTTGTACGTATGACGGCAGGAAACGCACCACGGAACCGGAAAAAGGGTCGGGCGAACCGCCATGACGGAGCGATCACAACTGACTATGAGAATCCCTCTGTGGTCCGGGCCGAAGATCCCGCGGGACGCGGGACGGACAGGCATTCCCAGGCGGACCCCGGGAACGAGAAGGAACGGGACTATCAGGCGAACGCCCACGGTTCCGCAACATCGATGGACGATCTCCTCATCGGCGCGCACATGTCCATCGCGGGCGGGATTCACCGGGCAATTACACGCGGGGAAGCCCTCGGCTGCGGAGTCATTCAGATCTTCACCAAGAATGCATCTCAGTGGAAAAGTCCTGTGCTTACCGACCAGACCGTGAAGAAGTTCACACAGGAACGTGACGGGACGGGCATACTGGTGATTGCACACGATTCGTACCTCATCAACCTGGCTTCTCCGGACACGTTTCTGCGGAACAGATCCATTGCCGCGTTCGTGGACGAGATGGAACGCGCGGAGAAGCTCGGCATCCCCTATCTCGTGATGCACCCGGGCGCACATAAGGACTCGGGTGAAGAAGCGGGTCTGAAGAACATCGTCCGATCGTTCGACGCCATATTAAAACAAACCCGCGGCTTCCGCGTGCGGATACTCGTTGAGAACACCGCCGGCCAAGGAACGGCCCTCGGTCATTCGTTTGAACAACTGAAACGCATCGTGGAAGGCACGATTCACCCGGAACGCATGGGAGTCTGCTTCGACACGTGCCACGCGTTCGCTGCCGGGTACGACCTTCGCGACAGGTCGGGTTACGAGAGAACCATGGCGGAACTGGACACGGCGGTAGGCATGACACGAATCGAGGCACTTCACCTGAACGACTCCAAGAAGAATCTCGGCCTCCGTGTGGATCGCCATGAGCACATCGGCCGCGGCATGCTGGGCTTGGAGTGTTTCAGGCTCATAATGAACGATGTGCGCTTCAGAGGAGTTCCCAAAGTCCTTGAAACCCCCAAGGATCTCGGAGGCTTGGACATGGATCCCGTGAATCTGGCGACTTTGAGGAATCTCGTGAGGCCGGTTCATGCCGAGGACCGACAGGCCCGAAATGTTTCGGGCACGTTGGAAAATCCTCCCACCTGAATGCGGAAAAATCTGGTATGCTGAGTACTCTTGTTCCCGAGTTCGGTTACGTAGTCCTTTGCGGGGGAGTTTGCCTTACCGCGGGACGCGGCAAACTCACGACTCGAGAACGCCGGATCGTGCGTATGAGACGGGGTGCACGGACACACGGTTTCATTCGGCGTGAATCCAACCCGAACCGTACCCAATGACACGCGGCCGTACGGCGAGATTCCGGCATGCCTTCGGGCCATGCCGGCGTCCACCACGTTGGGGAGCGTTGCGTAGTTTCAAAAGGCGGGACTAGCGTGAAACCTGGAATGATCATTCTGAAGACCAAGAAAGAAATCGAAATCATGCGGGAAGCCAACCGCATCGTGGCTCAGATATTGGAGCGGATAGGCGAGGCAGTCGGACCGGGAATCACGACCGGCGAACTCGACGCGATCGCGGAGAAGATGATTCGCAAGGCAAAGGCAAGAGCGGCCTTCAAAGGGTACCAAATGCGTAATCAAACGCCGTACCCCGCCTGTGTGTGCTCTTCGGTCAACGATGAGGTCGTCCACGGCATCCCCGGACCTCGCGTCCTGAATGAAGGAGATATCGTCAGCATAGATGTGGGCGTCGTCCATAAGGGCTTCGTAGGCGACGCGGCACGAACGTATCCGGTTGCCACGATCAGCGAGCAGGCTGTGAAGTTGTTGAACGTTACCCGCGAATCCCTCCATAAGGGCATCGAGCAAGCGGTTCCGGGGAATCGCCTTCACGACATTTCGGCAGCCGTTCAAAAGCACGTCGAGTCCCATGGATTCTCCGTGGTCAGGGACTTTGTGGGACATGGGATAGGCCGGAACATGCACGAACCGCCACAGATACCCAACTACACCGGCGTGGGTTGGAACCCGCGACTCAAGACGGGCATGGTCCTGGCCCTGGAGCCAATGGTGAACGAAGGTACGTGGCGCATAAAATTGCTTGATGACGAATGGACCGCGGTCACCGCGGACGGCAAGCTCTCGGCTCATTTTGAACATTCCATTGCAGTCACGGACAACGGACCCTTGATACTGTCGGAACCCTAATTCCTCGGGTGGAAGGCCTCCGCGTCGAACCCGGTCGACATGATGCGGGAAGTTCCGGGATATCGCGGGTCCGTGACGCGGCACGGACCATGTAAGGGACGATGAACAACCAGACTGATTCGGACAAACTGAAGAGACTCAAGAGGTACGACATCGTTCGCCGGATAGGCGAAGGGGGAATGGGCAAGGTGTACCTTGCGACGGACAAGATCATACGGAGACCTGTTGCAATCAAACTTTTTTCGCTTGACGCTCTGCCCGGTTCCGGCCCGTCGAAAGAAAAGGTCCTCAGAGACTTCTTCATCGAAACACAGACTGCAGGGGCTCTGCTGCATCCGAACATCGTCGTCGTCTATGACGTGGGCAAGAAGCGGGATCTGTTGTACATAGTCATGGAGTTCGTGTACGGGAAGACCCTGTTGGAACACCAGCGCAAGTCCTTCTTCGGCATCAAGAAAGCCCTTGAAATCATCTACGAGCTTGCCTTGGCATTGGACTACGCTCATTCCCAGGGTGTGGTGCATCGCGACATCAAACCTGAAAACATCATCGTCTCCGCTCAGGGTGTGCCCAAGATCACCGACTTCGGCATTGCCCGATTTCGGAAGAATCTGAAGGGTCATCGGCCGTCGCTGGTCGGTTCGTCCCGGTTTATGGCCCCGGAGCAGGTCTTGCGTCGGGAGCAGGATCATCGCGTCGACATCTACCAGCTCGGCGTAGTCCTGTTCGAATTACTTACCAAGCAGGCTCCCTTCAAAGCGGTTTCCCCCGAGGAGACCCTGCAGAAGATCTGCACGGAGACTGCCCCGCCGCCGGGACGCATCAACCCGGAGGTACCGGAAAGACTCGACTGGATAGTGGCGCGTTGCCTGGAGAAGTCCCCTTCCAGAAGATTCCGCAGGGCAAAGGAACTTGCCGACTCGCTTGCCGACTGTTTGCGGTCCGGGGTGCACACCGGAATCGCACCGGATGTGGAGTTGGTTCGGAGTCTGAAGAAGTTTGAGATGTTCGCCATGTTTACCGATCAGGAGATCAGCGAACTGGCCAAGGTCGGAGAATTCATCACCTGCAAGGCCGGGCAACATATCATTCACGAGAACGAAAGCGACTCCAATTTCTTCGTACTACTCGAAGGCAACGTGAGGGTCATCAAAAGGTCCCGTATACTCTCGAACTTTCTCCCGGGCGCATGTTTCGGCGAAATCGGGGCCTTTGCCAGACAGAAGCGGTCTGCCGGGGTGGTCTGTCAGGTCGACTGCAAGCTCCTTCAGGTAAATGCCATTCTCTTCAAGGAATTAGACCCCCTACTCCAACTCAAGATGCTTCAGATCGTGGTGAGGAACCTGGCGAGCCTCGTCATGTCTTTGGATTCGGAAATCATGAATCTCACCGACGGGAAGCCCGAGAAACTCGGGCCCACAATGTGCCCAATGTGCGGCTACGACAACAAGACGCCCATTGAGGTATGTCCTCAGTGCGGGCAGATTGCCTCTTCCTTCGAGGCCACGCAACAGATCTCCGTGCCGAAAGACTTCGATCCGGAGACGGACCGGTCGGATCGGAACACGTCCGGGGTGACGTAGTCAACCGTCATTCATTGGGAACTACGGCCGTGCCGAACAGCGGAACGGAAAGAGCCGCAACCGCCAAGATTAGTGTCTCGTATATCATAACCATGATAGGCTACCTCCGAGGTAGTGTGGTCTGTCACAAAACTTGGTCACCAAAATTGTCACGGTCAAGTCAACGGCAACTGCAAATTAGTACGTCACGACTCGCAGAAAAAACGCGGCAGACTCTTGACCCTGTAGTATGGTCCGGGGATTATACTCACAGTAGACAGTAAGGAGTGACCCCCGTGAACGATGCGACGACGAAATCAAGAATGACCATCGGGAAGGTGGCCCGTCGCTCAGGTGTTGGAGTGGAAACCGTGAGATTCTATGAGCGGAACGGTCTCATCCCGGAGCCGATGAGAACTGATTCCGGGTATAGACAGTATCCGGAAGGAATCGTTTCCAGGATTCTGTTCATCAGACGGGCCAAGGATCTCGGATTCACTCTCAAGGAGATTAAGGAGTTACTTTCGTTGCGGTTCCAGCCGGGGGCTCGCTGTGCAGACGTACGGGCCCAGGCGGAAGCAAAGATAGCGGAAATGGAGGAGAAGATCCGGACCCTGGAGAGCATGAAAGCCGCGCTGGTCCGGTTGACCATGAGCTGTCGGAGCGACGGTCCCGTCAGCGAATGCCCGATCCTGGAAGCACTGGATCACGACGAGCACATTACGGATTCCTCCAGTGCTTGAACGAGGCTCGATTAAGGAGGCTCTCAACACTGTACAAAGAAGGCGAAACAATGACCGCCAAACGTAACATTGAAGTATTCAGCGCAGGATGTCCCGCGTGCCAAGAAACTGTTCAACAAATCAAGGGTGCCACGTGTGCTTCCTGTGAGGTGACCGTTTTGCACATGAACGACCCGAACGTTGCAGCCAGAGCCAAAGACCTCGGCATCCGCTCGGTACCGGCAGTGGTGATCGACGGAAAACTCGCGGATTGCTGCGCGGGCCGGGGGCCGGATTTGGATGTTCTCAAGGCAGCGGGTCTTGGACGGCCTCTCTGATCACCGCGAGTGTGCAAGAGCGGCCCCATAGGCCGCCCTTGCACACGGGGTCAGGCCTTGCGCCGTTCCACCAGTTGAAGCTCAAATCACCTTGGCCCAAAGAGAATGATCCCGCCACCGACGAGACATATCGCGACCCCGACCACGTCCCATCTATCGGGCATCTTGCTTTCGACCATCCACAACCAAACCAGCGAAGACGCAATGTAGATGCTCCCATAGGCCGCGTACGCTCTTCCCGCGAATTCCGACTCTATCTTCGTAAGAAAGTAAGCAAAAGCCACGAGTGAGCCGATGCCCGGCAGGATTACCCAACTTGTTTTGCCAAGACGAAGCCAAGCCCAAAATGAGTAACATCCCGCAATCTCGGCAAACGCGGCAAGCGTATAGAAGACATAGCTTTTGAGCACGGCAATGGCTCCCTGTTTGCTAATGACATCCGATTCAGTCCAGATTATACCGTCGCGATAGTGACGGGGCAATTGCAAACAACAATTGGGGTAAGGCCACGTTTCCTGCCTATTTCCTTTCCCGCTCAATTGTCCTACTCATGGCAAAGGAGCAAAATCCTGCCGGCGCTACTCGGGACGATTGACCCTGATCAACTTGCCTTCCAAAGGACCGGATGTGTCTAATGCCTCATGAATACGACGGGCTTGTGCACCAAAGGCAGGGTCAATCGTACAGACCACGATGCCGTGATGGTCGCAATTCGAAGAATGCAAGCGTATAAAATGCTTCCTGTTCAATGTGATGAGTATCCTTTTGAGCGCGACAGCGAAGGCAAGGACGGCCTCATCCGATATGACTTTGCCGGCATTGCCGGCATCAAGCGTGGTAAGCACATCGTGTCCGAGTCGTCTGAGCTCTTCAACCACCGGGAGCGGAAAATTTTCATTGGCATACAAACGGGCCATGATGGTCATGCAGCCTCATTCTCTTCTATTTCCTTATCTATTTCGGCTCGATGCGTACGATAATACCCCCATGCGTTGGCCAAATCTTCCGCGCGAAGTGTTGGATAGGATCTGAGTATATCCGCCTCGCTCATTCCTAGGTTTCGTGCCTGAACCAATAGCCAAACCGGAATGCGAGTCCGCACAATGCAGGACTCGCCTCCGCAGACCAGCGGATCGCTTTCGATGCCCGGGAAGGCATCACCGAGATCTCTGACTATCCATTGCAGCAGTTGTGCCTTGTCCGCACGACTCATGGTTGAAAGCATATGCCCCCAGTCTTCATGTATCGTCATGGCGTTTCTCCCAAATCGTTCTCTGCGGGTCGGATCATTTCCGCTCAGAAACCCGCACACCTGACAGGAACACCCAACCAAGCCTTCTCTGGAGGTGATTCCCGAACTCCTCCTCGACAAACGGTACAACACCTTTGCCTACCACGATCGTCGTGGCCCCTCGCATGGTAATGAGTCCCCGAGTCCCCATAAAACGTTCCAGATCTTGCCCCTTGTGTACGCCGCCATCCGATTGTTATCAAAATCTAAGTATAGCATGGCTGTGTCATGCCGGCAATCACACCATCCGTCTCCCTTCTGAGACTGCCGCTTTGCAAGATCTCGATTGGATCCCTCATTTACTTCCAAGGGAGCCGCCATTGGGTCGACGATGTTGTCACCGAGTGGCCTGACGATACGAATGCGCCGATCACCGTGCCTTGCTCATGCGCCATTCCACCGGTTGAAACTCAAATCATCTTGGCCCAAAGAGGATGATTCCTCCTCCGACGGGACATATCGCGACCCCGACCACGTCCCATCTATCGGGCATCTTGCTTTCGACCATCCACAACCAAACCAGCGAAGACGCGATGTAGATGCTCCCATAGGCCGCGTACGCTCTTCCCGCGAATTCCGACTCCATCTTCGTAAGAAAGTAAGCAAAAGCCACGAGTGAGCCGATGCCCGGCAGGATTACCCAACTTGTTTTGCCAAGACGAAGCCAAGCCCAAAATGAGTAACATCCCGCAATCTCGGCAAACGCGGCAAGAATATAAAAGACGTAGCTCTTGAGCACGATAGCACCCTCGAATTCCCTGTCGCGGAAATTGATGTTCTGCCGGGGGAACCAAGTGTAATGGTGAACAACGACTGTCGTCAGGTGCCTTCATTCAGCCCGCCGACATTGCTCGAGCGTAGGCGATGTCGAGCCTTGAAACAGGGCGCTCCCGATCGGCTTCCACAAACACAACGGCCGCAGTGTGGCCTTCCTGCGAGGTAAACTCGACTTCGTACGCCTTTCCATCGTTGTACACGTGGACGACCGCGCCGACATCACCCGGTGGGAGACCTTCGGTCGGAATCGGCACTTTCAAGATTACAGGTTCATGCTCCGCAAGCGCCACAGATTCATTCCTCTCTTGGATATGCCGTGATGAGCCGCGGTCGCTCTTGCCCGAGCTCTCTTGTCCACACAGTCCTCACCAGCACGATCCGGCCGTTGGGCGTGCGCAAGGATCCATCAACAATATACTTACTCCCATGGACCGATTCAACGACCTGAGCAACGGCGATTCCCATTGACACCGGTCGGGAATTCGGTGCATGTTCACTGTTTGGAAGGAGTTTCGGCGAATATCGTCGCCTACGTGTACGATAATGGAGACCCGGTTGTGTCGGACATAGCATCACTATTTCGCGGTAAACGGATCACCGTGATGGGCCTAGGGCTTCTGGGAAGAGGTCTGGGCGACACCCTCTTCCTGATACGATCCGGTGCACGGGTCACGGTCACGGACTTGAAAACCGAAGATGAACTGGCCCCGTCCGTGGAAAAGCTCAACGACCTCCCGGTTGAACTCCACCTCGGTGGACATGACCCATCTGATTTTGCCGAAGCCGATATGATCCTCAGAAACGCAGATGTGCCTCGTTCATCTCCGTTTCTGGCCATAGCCCGTGAACACGGTGTGCCCATCGAGATGGACGAGAGCCTGTTCTGCAAGTATTTCCACGGAACGGTGATCGGCGTGACCGGCACTCGCGGGAAGACCACGACGAGCACTCTGATTCACCGCATCCTGTCGCTGCACCGACCCCGGGTCTTTCTCGCCGGCAACATCATGGGTACGGCCACGCTGCCGCTTCTGGAAGGAGCACGCGCGGACGACACCGTGGTGCTGGAACTGTCCAGCTGGCAGCTCCAGGGATTTCATGACGCCCGGATCTCTCCCCAGGCGGCCGTATTTACCAACGTCTACCCGGATCATCTCAACCGCTACCGCGATATGACGGACTATATCCACGACAAGAAGGCAATATTTCTCTACCAAAAAGGAACCGATTTCTGTCTATTTAACGAGGACCAACCGGAGTGCGTGGCCCTGTCCAAGGAGGCCGGCGCACGAAAGGCATTTTTCACAAGGGTGGACGTGCCCGATGACTGGCGCGTTCTTCTCCCGGGTACTCACAACCGGGAAAATATTGCCGCGGCAGCTCGACTATGTACAGAATTGGAAGTTCCGGAAGAAACGGTACGCCGCGCGGTGGAAGAATTCACAGGCGTGGAGCACCGGCTCCAGTGGCTAGGAGAGAAGGACGGAGTCGGTTTTGTCAACGATTCCACCAGCACGACCCCGGTCGCCGGCTGTGCCGCCCTCAAAGCCTTCAAAGGAAGGCGAATCTTTCTGATAGCCGGCGGGTCGGACAAGAATCTCGACCTCTCGCCGTTTGCCCACGCCGCAGCCGGCAGAGCGGAGAAGATCGCGCTTCTGGATGGCACCGCCACCGAGAGTCTTCGACGCGGGATTGAACAAGATGGGGGAGCAACCAAACTAGTCGGTACGTTCAGCGATATGAAGAGTGCCGTGGAAGCGTTGATGGAGCACACGGCCACGGAAGACGTCGTGCTTCTCTCGCCTGGGTGCGCCTCGTTCGGGATGTTTCAGAATGAATTTCACCGGGGGGAGACGTTC
>JAVHLK010000008.1:84225-89289 GCA_031082285.1 Desulfomonilaceae bacterium | reverse complement strand
CTACTTCACGATCTTGAGCATCTGCTTGAACCGGTCGCCTTCCGCGACCTTGAGCAATTCGAACAGAGCGGTCTCCGTGCTCGTTATCGTCGCGCCGACCTCTCTTGAACGCTCCAACCCAACGGCCTTGTTCTCGGGAGTCCTGGAAGACACCGCGTCGGCCACCACCTGGACCTCGTAACCCTTGTTCCGCAGATCCGCGACGGTCTGATAGACGCACACATGCGATTCCATACCCGCCAGCAGGATCTGCCGACGGTTGAGAGCTTCCAGTTTCTTCATGAATTCCGCTTCGCCGCAGCAACTGAAACTCAGCTTGGTAACGGGTTCGGAGTCTGCAAGGAGTTCCGCGACCTCCGGCAGGGTGGAACCAAGACCCTTGGGATTCTGTTCCGTCCACACGATAGGAACCCCCAGGATCTTCGCGCCCTTGACAATCCTGACGGTATTGTCACGAAGCGACTCTTTTTCATACATGGCCGCCCAAAGCCTTTCCTGCACATCGACAACCACGAGAACGGTTTTGTCCAAGTCGAACATGAGACCTCCTGTGGAACGGTAAATTCAGAGCCGTTGCGGGGCAAAACCGGACCCGGCCGGGCCCCATAGACTTCCGAGGTCCGGAAGCGTCCCCTTGCCGAAGAACCTTATGCGGCCCAACCTCCTGAAACGGGTATGGCCGCGGCGGTAATGAACGAGGCGTCATGAGAGGCGAGGAACGCGATGACCTTGGCGATCTCTTGAGGCTCTCCCGCGCGGGCCAAAGGCGTGACGTCGACTATCTGTTGCTTGTACTTGTCCGCCATGAACCGCTCGATGGTAGGGGTCAGAGTCAATCCCGGCATGACCGCGTTGACCGTGACGCCGGCATCCCCCGCTTCCTTGGCCACTGCTTTGGTCAACCCGATGACCGCGGCCTTGGCGGTGGAGTAGGCCACCTCCCCTTTTGCGCCCGTCAGACCGTAGATGGAGCTCACATTGATGATTCTCCCCCACCCGGCTGTTCGCATGGCGGGAAGCAGCAGCTTGATCAGCAGAAAAGGGGCCTTCACATGTATCGTCAACACCGCGTCCAAGTCTTCGGTGTCGATCCTGCGGGTCGTTCCCGGGCGATCGAAGCCGGCGTTGTTTACCAGGATATCAATGAGCATCTCGTCCGCGAGCCGGCCGATGCGCTCTCCGACGAGATCAAGATCCGTCAGATCGAGAGCAAGGGTTCTGACGCTGCCTCCCTTTTCCTTCAAGGAATCGGCCGTTTCTTGGACCTTGCGCTCGTTTCGGTCAACCAGCACCAGGTCCGCTCCCTGAGCCGACAATTCTTCCGCGGCGGCACGGCCTATGCCTTGAGCCGCGCCGGTTACTAGAGCCGTGTGTCCGTTCAACATCGACCATTACCTCCACGCCGTGCCCCGTCTAAGTGCTCTGTGGAATACATGCGGTCGCACATTCCCGTACACGCTCGGCATCCCGCGCAGAACGCGGGACGGGACGCTGCCGAAAGTCTACTGTTTTACATAACCGAATTCGTGAAATCTTGAACTGGGGAATGTCCTATCTCAGGTCTTCAATCTTTTCCGTGGGTGCGCATTGTCCGGCACGGGAGCTTTCAGCAATTCTTGCCTTGATGGTCTCCCTGTCCTTGGACTTCAGTCTCAGGATCGCCACGCCCTTACATTTAGGGCATACCTTTCCTTTGGGCATGCCGTCGTAGTCGACGAGCTTTTGAATCTTCTGAAAGTCGGTGCGTATCAAAGTCTTGCCGCAAAAGGGGCACTCGAACAAAATCAGGTCCGTCCCAATCACTGTAATGGCCGGTTTATATTTGGGATCCATGTGGAATCACCCCGGAGGGTTTGACGACGGGCGAGGACTTTCGTGCTTCGTCGGGTCGTCGTGGACATGACAGCCGGTATTAGTCGTTGGCGGCAGTATGGCCCGGGTCCGGTCCGAGGATGTTGAGCGGAGACTTACGGTCCCCCGGTTCACCCGTTACATACTCAAATTCATCCTTAACGATTTCGGCTACCTTCTTGTAAAGCGTGCGCAACGGAATCTCCGCGGGGCAGACTTCGGTGCACAGGTTGCAGTCGATGCACCTGCCGGCCATGTGAACCGCGCGGGTCAAATGAAACATCGGATTCTCAGGGGGAATGTCTCCCGTGCGGATAAGACTGTCTTCCTCCAGTGTGCACACGTTGCAGAAGCACACCGGGCAGACGTCTCGACAGCCATAGCACTTGATGCACTTGTCGAATTCCGTCTTCCAGTAATCCAGCCGTCCGAGGAGATCCTTTCCCATGATCTCGTCCACGGAGGCATTCGCAACCGGGTCGGTCTTCTCACCGGCCACGTATTCATCCGGGAACGGTTTGCGACATTCATGGGCCTGCGCCAACTCCGCGGGGCACGCGATCCCCACCTTCACGATCCTCTCCGCGTCCAGCTGGTTCCACCTCAGCAGCTCATACAGGGCTCTCTCGTCGCATCCTCTCACCAGGACCCCGACGGCTCCCTTCTCATCTTGGCTCACTGCCGTCATTGCGATTCTCGCCAACGGATAGCGAGCGTCACCGGGTGTGTTCAGGTCTCCCAGGCTGAAACCGTTGTTCAAATCATCCGAGTTGGTATACACATGCGGGGAAACGTTTCCTCCCTGGTCCTTAAGTCCGACAAAGGCAACGATTTTCCCGTCGTCCAGCAGTCCTTTGACATGGTCTCTTACTTGATCGATCATTTGTGTTCTCAAGAGTATCGCGCTCGATGGATGTGAATGGTCGATTCAGCCTGAGGAAAGTTCCTCCGGACCGAACACGGCTATCCGGCTTTGCGGGCCGATGCGCCCGTTCGCAACGGTGACGGTCCGAGCCCGCGGATTCTTTCGACAAAATCCGTGACCACGTGCGCGAATCGCGGGCCCTCCGCGGAGGACACCCATTTGAGCTCGAGCCTCTCCGGTTCGATCCCGGAGAACGCCAGGAGCTGTTTCATGAAAGCCATTCTCTTCACCGTCATGTAATTACCGTACAGGTAATGGCAGTCTCCGACGTGTCAGCCGCCCACAAAGACTCCGTCGGCACCTTTCTGAAAGGCCTTCAGGATCTGATGAGGACCTACCGTGGCGGAGCACAGGGTCCGAATGGTCCGAAGGTTGGGCGGGTACTGCAATCGGCTGACCCCCGCGAGATCCGCTCCCGCGTACGCACACCAGTTGCACAGGAACCCGATTATTGTCGGTTCGAACTGTTCGTTGGACATATTCATTCCCCTGAATGCCGTATGAAAAAAACACGCAGATACTACCCGGCCATCACCTGCTCAATCTGCGCGTAGATCTGTTCGTTGGAGAATCCGTCGAGCCTCGCACTGCCCGACGGGCACGTTGCGGCGCATCCCCTCCGCAACCCTTGCACAGAACTTTGTTCACCTGACAGACACCCCGGTCCTCAAAGTAGTTGATCGCGCCGTACGGGCACACGTCGACACATCCCAGGCATCCGCAACACGTGTCGGGATTGATGTCCGCTACGATACCGCTGGTGAAGAGGGCATCCTTTGACAGCACGATTGCCGCGCGGGCGGCCGCGCCGAGACCCTGGGAAACGGCTTCTCTGATGGTCGAAGGAAACCTGGCATTGCCGCAGAGGTATACGCCGTCCGTCGCGAAATCGAGCGGTTTGAGCTTCACGTGTCCCTCGAGGAAGAAGCCGTTCTCGTTGACGGGCACCTTGAGCATTGTGGAGATGTCGCCCGCTTCCTCCTGGGCTATCACCGGGGTGGACAGGACCACGAGGTCGGCAGGAATGGAAATCTCCCTTCCCATGCGCAGGTGATGAACGAGTACCTTACCGTCTTCCACACGGGGAGGGCTCGCAGGATCGAACGTCACGTACCGGACTCCCAGTTCCTTGGATCTCCGGAACATGTCCTCATTTTCCACGCCGTACATCTGCATGTCACGGTAAAGTATCGTGACCTTGGTTTCGGGATCGGCTTCTTTCAGCAGAATGGCGTTCTTCACCGCGGTCATGCAGCAGATCCTGGAGCAGTAGGTGCGTTCCGCGCATCGGGACCCGACGCATTGGATCATCACGACATTCTTGGACGCGGGTGCTCCGTCTTTGAGCATGGCTTCCAGATCCAGTTGGGTGACGACCATTTTGCCGTCATAGCCGAAGAGACCTTCAGGCTTCAGAACCCGTCCGCCTATTGCAACGATGATGACGCCCGTCTTGACGGTTTTGTCTTCTCCGTCCCCATTGATGGTGACGACGAAATTTCCTACGTACCCTTCAGACTTGCTCACGGTGGACCGGGTATGGACGGTAACCTTGGGATTTTCGTTCAATCTGCCGGCCAGGTCGTTCACCAGGTTCGACGGGGGCTCTTTGGCAGGCAACACCAGGTTCAAATCGTTGAGCAACCCCCCGAGACGATCGCTCTTCTCGACCAGGTCGACTTCATATCCCATGTTGCCCAGCGCCATTGCCGCGGACATACCCGATATCCCTCCCCCGATGACCACCGCACGGTGCGTCAGTCCGAGTTGAATGCGGCTCAGTTCCCGCAGACGGGCCGCCTTGGCCACGGCCATGCCGATTTGCCCCTTGGCCCGTTCGGTCCCGCGCTCCTTTTCCTTCATATGGACCCAGGAGCACTGGTCCCTGATATTGGCCATCTCGAAGAGATAGGGGTTGAGGCCCGCCTCCTCGCATGCGCCCATGAACAAAGGCTCGTGCGTTCGCGGCGTGCATGACGCCACCACCACTCGTGTCAGGTTGTACTTCGGAATGGCGTTCTTGATCTCGTTTATTCCACCTTCAGAGCAAGTGTAGAGATTTTCCTGGACGTGCACCACATTGGGCAGAGTCTTGGCATAGTCCACAAGGGCCTGCATGTCCAGGTATCCCGCGATATTGGAACCGCAATCGCACACAAAAACCCCGACGCGAATGTCCGTCTTAGTCTGGTCTTCCAATCTACTCTCTCCCTCAGACGGCCAGTGCCCGGCCTCCGGTCATTACCACTTCGGCTGCTCTCGCGGCCGCACTGCCGGCCTGAGCCACT